>JAZRQK010000055.1:0-21672 GCA_045649665.1 Faecousia sp.
GATCGTTAGGATTGGGGATGGTGGATTCGATTTCCATTTTTGCCCGGTGGGCAAAAATTATTGTATCGACCAGTGTTTAACAGGTTCGAATCTCACCATCTCTACTAAGCCAAAAGCAGATCGTTAAGATCGGGGATGGTGGATTCGATTTGCATTTTCTTTCGCCAGCGAAAGAAATTAAGGTAGCCACCAGTTTTTGAACTGGCGTCAGCAAGTGTCTGCCGGACACTTGCAATGCTATGGGTTCGAATCTCACCATCCAAATATCCATACCAAACCAAAAACCCAGACCTTACGGTCTGGGTTTGGTTTGGTGGGGGATGGTGGATTCGAACCACCGAAGGCATAGCCAGCAGATTTACAGTCTGTCCCCTTTGGCCACTCGGGAAATCCCCCATATTCAATTTCTGTCTGCATGCCTGTATGGAGCCGGTAGACGGACTCGAACCCCCGACCTACTGATTACAAATCAGTTGCTCTACCAACTGAGCTATACCGGCAGCTCAAACAGAACATGCTTATTATAGCGACGCAGTATCAAAAAGTCAAGTGTTATTTTCGCAATTTTAGAAAGAAAAATACCCGGGAGCCGAAGCTCCCGGGTGTTGCATTTTGAACGCTTTGACTATTAGTAGCCAACCTTCTCCCAGCACTGGAAGGGTGCAGCCAGCTCCTCGCTGATGTAGACCTGAGTCTTCTTGGTCTGCAGCATGGTGGAGGGCAGGTAGGGAGTGATGGGGCCGTGGGTGCACAGACGGGAAATCATTCTCTGCCAGGAAGAGAAAGTACCGCAAGTTGCCAGTGCATGAACCTCGATACGCTCCTTAGCACGCATAACATCCAGAGGTCCGATGGTAGCGGCGCAGGGAGGAACATTTGCGATGTCGCCGGACTGACCGAAGGTGCCGTTCAGGGAGTTCTGCATGATGGTCATGGGGTGCAGCTTGACGATCTGAGCAGGCTGGTTCAGCCACTCTTCGATGTCGCCGGAGCCAATGAACTCGGGGATGGGATCCACGAATGCCATGTGGCCTGCCCAACCGGGAGAGGTGGAAGCGATATCAGCGCCGCCCTCGGAAACATCATTGATGATCTTGGAGTAGTCCTTGATGTTCTCGTTGGTGGGGAAGTGAACATTCTCCATGGGCATACGCAGCTTCTCGTCGATCTGATAGTAGAAGTACTTGATCAGAGAGTGTGCAAAGCCAGCCTCGTAGGTGATGGGAGCGATGTTGCCGTCCTGGTCAGCCCACTCGTCCTCGGCTACCAGATGCACCTTGGAGCAGTCAACCTGGAAGTAGTTGATCAGCTGTGCCAGGGGGATGTAAGTATCGGGCTCAGGGTTACCCAGGATCATGGTGAAGGTCTTACCCGCTTCGGAAGCTGCCTTCAGACGAGCGAACAGAGTTGCGATCAGAACGGGATGGGGGTTCATCATAACCTTAACCTGGAACTCGGGATGCCACCAGGGCTCACGCTGCTCCAGTTCCAGACCGCTCATATTACGAACGCGCTCACAGACTTCCTTGTCCTTGAAGGGGACAAACTCATGAGGCTGGAAGTCAAATTTGGTTGCGGGATCAGTGATAAAGTCTTTCATTATTGTACTTCTCCTTTCAGAATTACGGTTTTTATATTCATCTGGTGATCACAAATCACCAGGTCCGCACGAAGCCCTTGGCGAATCTCGCCACGATCCAGGAAGCCGACCGCTCTGGAGGGGTTGTAGGAGGCATAACGGAACACATCCACGATGGATGCGCCGGTATGCTTCATCATGTTACGGCACGCCACCTCAAGGGTCAGCTTAGAGCCGGCGATCTCGCCCTCGTAGTCGAAGCAAAGATCGGTCACGCCCTCATAGCCCTCAGGAACCGGGCCGTCAAATACGCAGGAATCGGAAATCAGGATCAGTCTGTCCTCACCCTTGATTTTCCGGATCAGACGCTGCATATAGGGATCAACATGGATGCCACGGCTATCGCAGATCATCTCTGCGTAAATATCTTTATTGTAGTTCACCGTTTCGTCTACGCACACGCCTCTGCACTCGGGGTACATGGGGCGGTCGCCGGTGGCATTGGTGTGGTGTGTACCGATACACAGACCGTAAGGAATCAGCGCCTCGATCTGCTGGGGAGATGCCTCACTGTGTCCCACAGAAAACTTCACTGTGGGATTGACTTTCTTGCAATCCATGACAAACTGCTCGATGTTCTCACGCTCGGGTGCCAGCACCCAAACTTTTACATCGGTTCCCACCTGATCGATAATCGGCTGGTAATTGTCCTTATTCACCGGGTCATTCCAAGGATTGTTTTCCCGGTCTGCGCCAAACTTGGGATTCATGTAGGGCGCTTCCATATAGAAGCCGCCAATGTTTGCGCCCTCCGGCTGCTGCATGGCCGCCTGCACGCATTTGGCTTGCTCCACCAGTTGCTCCTTAGTCATGTTAAAATACAAGGTAGCCAGCACAGTAGTAGTGCCGTGGGCAAGATTGAATTGCGCTGCCGGGATCGGCTCGTCATAGAACCAGTGACCGCCGCCGGAGTGGTTGTGAATATCCACAAGACCGGGGCCTACATACAGGCCCTGGGCATCCAGCTCCTCACAACCGGCAGGAATCGGGGTAGTGCGCATTTCACCAAAACCCTGAATAATACCGTCCTCTACAAACAAGACTGCCTCAGGAATCAAATGATCACGCATAATGAGCGTTGCATTCTTGATCGCTAGCATATCTCCACTTCCCTTCCCTAGCGCACACGCAGATTTATACTCCTATATCATACCTTTTTTTCCGCATATTGTCAATGAACATTTGCCGAATATGGGTAAGTTTTACCGATTTCTTTCCCCCGGTATTTACATCCGGCTGTGTGATATGATATACTGGCAGAAAATAACACACATAAGGAGATATCGCTATGCGTGAGTACACCATTGTCCGCCGTCCGGATGATTTTTCCTGGGACACCGTCCCTGCCCTGGACATCGACTATCACCACAACACAGCGCAGGATATGCCCATTTCCGCAAAGGCCCAGCTTTGCTATGACGATGCGGCATTATATGTGCGGCTCACCGCCGTGGAATCCCAGATCCGGGCAGAGCTCACCGGTGTTTTGGACGAAATTTGCGAGGACAGCTGTCTGGAATTTTTCTTTAGTCCCATGGACGGCGACCGGCGCTACATCAATTTGGAATGCAACCTCAACGGCGCTATGTATATGGGCTTCGGCACATGTGTTGACGACCTGATGCGTCTGATTCCGGAGGAGGCGGTGATTTTCCCCAAGGGACAGACCACCGCTGACGGCTGGGAAGTCACCTATGCTGTCCCCCACGCATTTGTCCGCCGCTTTTTCCCGGAGTATGCGCCCGCTCCTGGCACAACCTGCCGTGGTAACTTCTACAAGTGCGGCGATAAGACTGTGCAAAAGCATTACCTTACATGGAATCCCATCGTTCCCCTGCCACGGGCATCTTTCCATAACCCGGATCGTTTTGGTATTCTACACTTTGCTTAATATAATAAAACTGCCCCAGTTTGTGCAACGCACAAACTGGGGCATATTATTTTGCCGGCAATTATTGGTAAGTAAACGATACTTTCACCAACTCAGCTGTGCCACGAGCCAGACCGCCCTTCAGCACAAAAGTGTATGTCCTTCCGCTTTCCAGCTGGTCAAACACAGCAGACAAGCTGCTTACTTCCACTTCCCGGATATTATACAGATTGCCATTCTCCACATACGCGACCTTGCTGCCGTTTTCGTCAAGGACATCCACCGATGCGTAAAGAATCGGGAAGTTGGACTTGATCGTACCGGCAAACTCGCCCTTTGCCAGCATCTCGGCAGTGATCTCTGTATCCAGGCCCACATACGGACATTCCATATCGGTTCTATCCTTGCTGTATGCCTCCAGGGTGATAGGTACATATCCCTTTTGATACAGATTGGCAAAGGTATACTGATGGTTTACCTGCCATGTGGTGTTGACACCGTCGGTTCTTGTTGTATCAAATTTATTGCTTGCCTCGATGGTGGTCACATAGCTCTGCTCCGGATCGATCGTACCGTCGGCCAATCTTACAACAGTAGGCACGCAAACAACTGCGCGGGAATGATACAAATAGGTCGACAGATCTTTCACATTGAAAATGATGTCACCCTTTTGCAACTGTGCATAAGCTTCATACATCTTTTGTTCGCCGTTAAGATCGCAGATGTCGGTCTTGGAACTTGTGGGACTGTCCGCCGTATCATAATCGCCGACCTTTTCAAACCAAAACAGCTTATGGCCCGGCAGCCAGGATCTTCCCGGTCCGTCATAGGATACAAACTGCTGGAAACCCAGGGTGATGGAAGATGTACAGCCCAAGCCGTATTCGTTCAGGTAACCCAATTTCGACGGATAGTATTCTCCGTCAACGATTGCATCCGAAAACTGGGCGGCACTTGCGGTATAGGCTGCATAGGGAATGCCGTGATAGACCGTACCCTTATTGTAGGTCAGGTCAACAGACCAGGTCTGATTATCCTGCAGGGTCGTATATGTTTCCTTTGCGACCCACTCAATTTCCGCGCATTCGAGCATATAGTCGATCAGCGCATCCCGGAAGTTTTCGGGCAGGTCAAATTCCACGACCTTGGCAAACGCCTCTTTTTCCGTCTGGCTGAGCTGCATAGGTTTATTATTGGCAGCATTACGCAGATAATCAATACTCCAGCCGTTGTAAACCCGGGTATAGTTGTTGTACAGCTCGATCAGATCCTCCTTCTGTCCAACTGTCAACGCTCTCCAGGTTTCACCGTTATTGACCGCTTCCAGCAGATTCCGCAGGCTGAAGCCGCGGTCATAATCTCTGCCCAGCAGGTATGTGCCGTCGTTAAGCTTGATATATGCTCGGATATAAACGGGCGCTTCCGCATTGTTCTTGTTGGTCAGATAGCCGTTGGTGGTCTTCATAATGTTATAAAGACGGGTACTGCTGCCGGAGTTGATGCCGGCTTTGAACTGGGTAAACCAGGAGCGCTGGCAATCGGCGGTGAACTGCTTAGTCTCCGCATCCAGCTGGGGTGTTCCCTTCAGGCTGATGGCCATGCCGTACTGATCAACTTCGCCCTGCACCAGCTGGTCGCCGGCGAACTTGCAGTTATAGTAGATACTGACCTGAGAGGAGCTCATGACCATATCGGTCACTGCCAGCTCCACCTTGTGGAAGGAAATACTACCATCATTATCATCGGTGACCTTCAGGTAACCTGCACCATCGATCACAGGCACTGCCTGCACATCGCCGGTGATCTGACCGGTGATTTTGCCGTAGACACCATCGGCAACCGTAAAGTCATCCGTATCAGAATCCTTGACCAGCAGCGTGCCGTTGGCGACCACATTGGTCAGGTTAAAGCCATTCATATCCAATGTTACGGTCTTACCGGCAGGAATGGTCACTGTGCCGACATCAGGGGCGGTCAGTGTAATCACACCGGCGGTGTAATCGTCGATGGCATCCTGCAAGGACAGATATGTTTTATCGCCGTTTGTGGCAGCTGTTGCAGCAGGTCTTTCATTGGTAAGCACCAAATTCTCTCCCTGGGCAACCACATACAAGCCATCATCGTTGGTGCAGGTCAGGCTTGCTCTGAGAATGTTGCCGTTGTCGGTCAGTTTGCCGATCACCTGACCGTCGGCAGCGCTTTGCAGTGTCACAGTGGCTCTGCCGGTATACGTACCGCTGACTGTCAGATAATTCTGAGGCGATGTGGATTTGATGTACACATTACTGACCCTTGCATCCCCTGCCAGCAGCACTGCACCGCCATTGGATGCAGAAGTGCTATGGGAGTATACGCAGCTGCCGGCAGTTGCTGCCGTGCCATCGGTAATAGCGCCGCCATAGACATTTACTTTAGAAGTGGCGTGGGCATAAATCGTACCGCCCAGATCCACTCCCAGATATTCGCCATATTTATAATATCCACCGTTGGCATTATAACTACTTTCGTGGTAGGGATCCTTCGCAATTCTGCGCTCGATCGTACCGCCGTACAAATTCAGAGTACTCTGACTCTGGCAGTAAATCGTGCCGCCGTTCTGACGACTATAGGCTCCGGAACTGGCAGTGTATGTCAGCGCCTCACCCTGACCGCTGATTACGCCGGTCTTTTCCGCAGAGGAATCAAATATATTCAGCGTGGCGGAGCCTTCCACAACGAAAGTTCTGCCGCCGATGCGCTCATTGGTTTGCAGGCGATGACCGTTCAGATCCAGGCAAACAACCTCTTGGCTGCGAATACGCTTGCCGCCGGTGTTTGCATCGTTGATGTCCTCATAGAGGTAGTAGTGACCGGAGTACCAGTATTTATCACCGTTATTCTGGGCAACCAGCGGTTCCCATACCACTTCCTTGTCACATGCCTGACAGTAAGCCACTTTGGTAGTGACCGCCGATTTTCCGTTCAGACTGTCCAGCATTCTGCCAAACTGGGCAATCATCTCCTCGCCGCCACCCTTTGCATATTGGGTGTTTACAGACTCATAGGAGCCAATGCCCAAATTCTCGTTGTCTGCATTGTATTCAAACGCCAAGCTGTTAGGCAGATAACTCTGTCCGCCGTTGGTATAACCCAACACAAACGGCGTACCATAGGTTTCGTCGATGAGTTCCAACCAGTCATTGTCCTCGTATGCCCGAGAGCCTTCTGCATCATAATAATCGAACAACTCGCCGGGTGCGGATACAAAAGCGATCTGCTCGCCCAGCATAATGGCATTGAGTTCATACTTGGCAAAGTAATCAATATCCGACACTTCACCGGTTTTCCGGCGCAGCCAAGCGCCGATATTGGCGCAATGGTATCTGGAGCTTATGACACAAACCGTGCCGTCTGTATGTACATATTTGTAGGGATAGTGGGCAGTGCCGGCGCTTTCATCTGTATTACAAGCTTTGTATGCCGCATACCAGGCATCGCCATTGACATCATAATCGATGTTATATGTATTTTCCTCCAGACCATAGCGAACTTCTGCCGTGCGGATCGTGCCGGGCGCGCATATGGTTGTGACCTTATTGCTGGTATCCATCGCAACCTTCATCAGCTGATGCGCAAAGGCTGTGGCAGGCAATTCTGTCGCCGCAATCTGCTGACCGCTGATATCGGTCAGCTCACCGTTGGTAAAGAAACGAGTCCAGCCAAGGTTGCCGCCCCAGCCATCGTCACCCACATCCGGGTCAAAAGCGCGGCTATCATTATTCACATTGCCGGCTGCGCCATTGACAAATGCCACATCGTAGCCCTGTTTCTTCATCAGGTTACGGAAGGCATTTGCGTAGTCACCGCTGACATAATGTGATTTGCCCTTGATGTTGTAGGTATCGCCGGTTCTGGCTTCATAATCATAGTACAGAACACGGGCGGGGTTTTCCAGTACATTGCCGTCAGCATCCACATCCAGCTTGTCATTGAGTATTGTATGACCACGCCAGTTGGCAAGCATAATGGTATCCTTGCCGGAATTGAAGCTAAATTCCAGTGTGTACAAAGTGTCGTTGGATTCCGTAACATGCTCTGCTGTCTTGACATAGTAGCCGGCAATCGCACCGCTGGTTCTGTAGCTTTTACCCAGCTTCAGTCCCAAACCCGCCGCATAACGCAGACTGCCAAAGTTGTCGCCAGCCACCCATACCAGTTCATCACCGCTGAACTGATGCTCACCTGCGCCGGTAGTGTCCTGAACAAACTCCTTATATGCAGTCAGCTCGTAATGCCGAACACCGTTAAGCTGGTAGCCGGTGGCATCCAGCGCATCTGTTTCGGTCTTTTTGACCTGGGATGCGGTTTCCCGGTCATGCAGCGCATCCAGCGCCACATTGATCATCTGCTGAATGACTCTTTCTTTATAAGCGCTATAAAGCGTCCACAGCTGAGCGCCAACCTCCGCACCATGGGCGGATTTCAGCTTTGCCTCAGTCATATTTTTATATTCCGGCGCATAGTGGCTGTGGCTGGCGCTGACCGTGATTTGATCCACAGCGATCTTTGTGTTGGCCGCAAGTCCGCTATCCGCCGCAACAGCAGATACGATACCCTCACGAACGGTGCGTGTCATATCCTCCTCTGCATGAAGTCCATCAAAGGAGAGGAACAGCATAGTCGTGTCATCGTTATCGGTAACAGCAATACAAGTGGCAAACAGTCCTTCATTACCGCTAATGCCCGCCTCGCCATCATCATCAGCAACACCCATTGCCAGGCGGTACGCCTGATCGCCATAGCCGCCCAGCGGAACCGGGATAACACCCTTTGTATGATCATCCGGATCGACCCAGGGGTTAATATCCACCTTGGCATAACCTACCCGGAACGTAGCCTTTTCCTCCTGCGCAGCAGTGCTGAATGCCATAACACCCAACACCAGCGTCAGTACGCAAATGAACGCTATCACTCTACGTTTCACAGCAATACCTCACATCATTTTGATACCTATATTTTACCATAACGTTTGTTGCGAATAAAGTTATATTTACCCAAAATCCTGCACAAAAAACAACCTAAATATCTGTAAAAAATAACGAAACCCTCCCGAAAAAACCGGGAGGGTTTTATGGGTTAAGGTGCTGCTGTGTACTGGGACTGGGTCATCTGCATGGGATTTGCCAATGCGTTATTGACAGACTCCAGAATGACAGCCTTTTCTGTTTCTGTCAGTACACGGTCAACGCTGCCCTTAGTAGACTTGAAGAACGCTACAGGGATCGCATCCAAATTGATAGCATCCAGTTGCTCCACGCCGGTGAGCTTGCAATACCAGGTGTACGATGCGATCACACGACCCAGATCAGACATGTGTACATAGTCACGGTACAGATCCTGCTCGGTTAGGTAGCTGGACAGCGCATTTTCAATGGCTGTGCCGGTGGGGATCACAAACTGATACGCCTTGTCTGCCAGAATGTTATCCGTGACACACTGGGTAAGGGCATTGTACATAGTAGTACGGTCATTATTAAATGCAGAATAACTCTTATCATAATAATCACCGTGCTTATCTGTGTACATCGCACGCAGGGTCTCGTCTGTGGGCGGTACCCACTGCATATGCCAGGCAAAGGTTGCATCAGGATTCAGCTTATACTTGTTGACGTATCTGCGGATCGCCTGAATATTGCCGTTTGTATAGGCATTGTCTCTTGCGATCTCAAAGACGCCACCCTGCATAATGATAATATCCCAATAGTCATAGGTCAGCGCATACTGCATAGTAACGCCGTTGATGATCACCGGCGGTGTGTCCGCTGTGTCCGTGCTGCTTAAGTACAGATTGTACTCAGGCAGATCGTTGGTTGCAAAGTTCAGATGTTTCTCAAGGGAGCAACCGGAGTAGTACAGGGTTGCGACCTCCAGACCCTCATACCCCTCTGTATCAGCAATCAGCGCCAGCATATGACCGGAGTCCACCGCCAAAGAGTGACCTAAGGTCAGCACCTTCAGGGTGCGATCCTCTTCTTCCTGCATAGCGTTTTTCAGATTGTCAACCGCCCAGCCGTTAAAGACACGGGTGTAGGACTGATACAAGGTAATCAGATCGTCCTTCGGACCGTCCTGCAAGTCAGCCCAGGCTGCATTTGTGCAGATATACTCCAGCACATCACGCATACTCAGACCTTGGCCATACTCCTGACCCAGCAGATATGTGCCGTCGTCAAGCTGGATATATGCCCGGAAATAAACGGGTGTTTCCGCATTGTTCTTGTTGGTCAGATAGCCATTGGTGGTCTTCATAATGTTATAAAGACGGGTACTGCTGCCGGAATTGACGCCGGCATTGAACTGGGTAAACCAGGAGCGCTGGCAATCGGCGGTGAACTGCTTAGTCTCCGCATCCAGCCGGGGTGTTCCCTTCAGGCTGATGGCCATGCCGTACTGATCAACTTCGCCCTGCACCAGCTGGTCGCCGGCAAACTTACAGTTATAGTAGATACTGACCTGAGAGGAGCTCATGACCATATCGGTCACTGCCAGCTCAACTCTATGGAAAGAAACACTATTGTCATCCTCGGTGATCTTCAGGTAGCCTGCGCCGTTGGTCACAGGTACCGCCTGTACATTACCGGTGATATCGCCGGTGATCTTGCCGTACTTGCCGTCGCTGACATTAAAATCGTCCGTCTCGGAATCCTTGACGTACAGCGTGCCGTTGGCCACCACATTGTTAAGGTCAAAGCCATTCAGCTCAACGGTTACCGTCTTGTTTTCAGGCACAGTCACCGTACCGGTATCTGCAACCTTCAGCTCGATCACGCCGGAAGTGTAATCGTCGATGGCATCCTGCAAGGAGGCGTATCTCTTATCGCCATTGGTCGCCACTGTAACGCTAGGCTTTTGATCGGTGATGATCAGATCGGCGCCGCTTGCCTTAACATACAGTCCGCTGTTATCCACAATGGAGATGTATGCATCGGAGATATCACCGTTATTAGTAAGCTTGCCGATCACCTGATCTTTCTGCGCACTCTGCAAAGCCAGCGCTGTGCGACCGGTATACGTGCCGCTGACAGTGAGATAATCCTGAGGTGTTTCAGACTTGAAGTAAATCTCTGCCGCACTGGCATCGTTTGCCAAGGTAACAAAGCCGCCGTTGGTGTCTTTCGAAGAATGGGAATACACACAATTGCCCAAAGAAGCAGCTGCGCCGTTACCGATGGTGCCGCCGTAGACATTCAGATAAGCGGTAGCGTGGACATAGATGGTGCCGCCAAGCTCTACACCAAAATTCTCCACCAATCTGTAGTAACCCTCATCCGCATTATAGCTGTTACGGTAGTAGGGATCTTGTACGATTCGTCTTTCAATGGCACCGCCGTACAGATTCAGCGTTCCCTTGCCTTGTACATAGATCGTGCCGCCGTTTTCGTAGCTATATGTATCGGCGGAGCGGTTATAGGAAACGATCATTCCCTGACCGCTGATCACACCGGTCTTTTCATCGGAGGAGTCAAATATATTTAGCGTGGCGGAGTTTTCCACAACGAAAGTTCTGCCGCAAGTACGCTCGTTGGTCTGCAGTCTGTGACCGTTCAGGTCCAGGCAAACCGTTTCGCTGCTACGAATACGCTTGCCGCAGGTATTAGCATCGTTAATATCCTCATAGAGGTAATAGTGACCGGAATACCAGAAATGATCGCCATTGTTGGAATTCAGCAGAGGCTTCCACTCCACAATTGCATCACAAGCTTCGCAATAGGCTTTTTTGACGGTGATCTCGGAATTGCCGCTGACGATCTTAAGCAATCTTGCAAATTCTTCAATGATCAACTCACCGCCGCCCTCAGCAAACTGGGCGCTGTTGGACTCGTAGGAACCAGTGCCAATATTTTCGTTGTCTGCATTATACTGAAATGCCAGGGTGTTGGGCAGGTAGCCGTGTTTGCCGTTACTATAGCCCAAAACAAACGGTGTGCCGTAAACTTCGTCGATCAGCTCCAGCCAGTCGTTATCCTCGTTTTTCCGGGAGCCATTTGCATCGTAATAATCGAACAATTCTCCGGGGGCAGATACGAATGCGATCTGCTCGCCCAACATTATGGCATTGAGTTCATACTTGGCATAATCCAAATTTTCCGAGGCTTGGCCGGTATGACGACGGACATAAGACTTGATGTAACTACAATGGAACCGAGAATTCATCACACAAACCGTTCCGTCTGTATGTGTATATTTGTAAGGATATGCCACAGAGCCGGCGCTTTGGGCAGCCTCGCAGGCTTGGTAGGCGGCAGTCCACGCATCAGCCTGGGTTTCTATATCAATGCCGTAGTCATTATCGTCCAAGCCATAACGGACTTGCTCGCTGCGGATCTGACCCGGGGTGCAGACAGTGGTGATCCGCTTGTCGGTTTCCTCCAGCGCTACCCGCACCAACAGCTTGCCGAAAGCTGTGGCAGGCAAATCGGTGGTAGGTACTTTTGCGCCGTTAATATCGGTCAGGGCGCCGGCTTCAAAGAAGCGGCTCCAGGAAATATTACCTCCCCAGCCGTCTGTTCCCACACCGGGATCAAAGGCATAGCTGTTATTATTGATGTTACCGCCGGCGCCGTTGATCATCGCAACATCGTAGCCTTGTTGCTTCATCAGAACCCGGAACGCATTGAAGTAGTCGCCACTGACGTAATGAGCCTTGTTCTTAATGTTATATCTGCTGTCTTGCGTCAGGTCTGTGTAATACAGTAGCTGGTCAGAAGTCAGGTTGCCGTTAATCGTGGTATGACCCCGCCAGTTGGCAAGCATAATGGTATCCTTGCCGGAATCAAAGCTGAATTCCAGGGTGTAAAGAGTATCATTTGCCTCTGTTACATGTTGGGCCGTCTTGACATAGTAGCCGGATATTGCGCCGTAGGATGTTTTCGGGCTGCTTGCAGACCATTCATCCAACTTGATGCCCAGCTCAACAGCATGACGATTACTGCCAAAGTTATCACCGGCGACCCAAGTCAGTGAATCGCCGCTATAGTTATATGTACTGCCGCCCCATAAAGAAGCAAGGATGTTGTATCTATAGTCCGTATAGCCGGTGAGCTCATAGTGGCGCACACCGTTGAGCTGATAACCGGTCAACTCTTTGGCATCAGTCTCGGTTTTCTTCACTTCGGATACCGTTTCCCGGTCACGCAAGGAATCCAGCGCCACATCAACCATCTGCTGGGTCACCCGGGTCTTATAATTGCTGTAGATTTCCCACAATTCAGTACCGGTTTCCGTACCATGGGCTGCGGTCAGCCTGGACTTGGTAACAGAGCTGAAATCCGGCGCAAAGTGGCTATGGCTGGCGCTGACCATGATCTGGTCACGACTAATGTCGGTTGTGGCTTGCAGAGCGCTGTCTGCCTTAACACCTGCCACAATGCCATCCCGAACCGATTTTACCATATCATCGTCAGGATTGATGCCATCAAAAGCGATAAACAGCATGGTGGTGTTATCGTCATCCGTCACCGCAATACAAGTGGCAAACAGACCGTCGTTTCCACTATCGCCTGCCGTGCCATCATCGTCTGCGATACCCATAGCCAGTCGATATTCGACATCACCATAACCGCTCAACGGAACGGGTAAAACACCCTCTTCGTGATTCTCCGGGTTGACCCAGGGGTTAATATCCACCTTAGCATAACCCACACGATAAGTGGTTGTGTTATCCTGGGCAGCGGTACTGAATGCGATCACACCCAGCATAATCGCCAGCACGCAGATAACTGCTAACATTCTACGCTTCATAAACATACCTCTTTTCGTTAATATTTATATATATTCTAGCATAAACATATTGCCAAATAAAGGCATATTTTGATTTTTCCCTATTGCACAAATAATACCACAACATTCTGTTCATATTGACAAAAAAAGAACCCTCGGCGCAGCCGAAGGTTCTTTTTATTTGGTCCTTTACTGGGTACGCCCACATTGACATGGGTGTAGTCAACGCTTGTGAATACCTTTGCAGTGTTGATCTGTCCGGAGGTTTCGCCGATGATAACATCCACGAATACCGGCTTGTGGTCAGATGCCGCAGCGGAAATCGTTGTATGTCCGTAGCGGTGACGAAGTACACGCGCTTCACCAACTGCAAAAATATGGTCAATGCAGCTGTTGGTAGAACCCTTGATTTCCAGCACGCCCAGCTCGTCAGAGTGGGTATTGCCAACGGCATAGCTGCGCTCGGCAATATAGCGGGCATCGTTGAAATCCGGCTGGGATGCCAGATACTGGTAATCTGCTTTCACCTCGTTGCTGTTAAAGTCACCGACACAGAACACCGGGCAATCATACTGCGCCACGATCTGCTCACGCACAATATTGATCACAAGCTGCAGGCCTGCTTTCTTCGCAGCCTGACCGGCTTCGTCATTAGAAGTCAGGTCATGTAAAGAGGAAACAGCAAACACTTTGCCGGTAACTTTATCTCTCAGCACCGCCCAGGTCACTGTGTAACCCGGCCAGCCATAGCTGTTATAATTCGCCGGAATCAGACGATCCCAACCACTGTCCACCAGCTCGAACTTATCGGTCTTGTAGGCGATGGGTGTATAGTTATTATCCATGTCATACTTGGCATTGCCGTCGGCATATCCCTCACGAACCACCACTTCCCCAGCTACAAAGCTGTAGCCCTTAGCCTCCAGCATGGGTGCGAAGTCTGCGGTGTAATTTTCACAGAATTCCTGGAAGCCGATCACATCGGGGTTGTAATAGAGAATGGTGTTCAGTGTGTGTTCGTATCTGCCCTCACCGGCGGTTTCCACACGGGCGATATTATACGTCATAATACGATATTCTGCGTCTGCATCCAGCGCCAAATGATCCTGACCCAAGGTATAGGTCACTGCGCCGTTGGTCAGCAAGCTTGTCAGCTCAACAGAGCCTTTGGCCGCCAATACCGCCTGAGAAACGACCTGCGCACCCAGTCCGGCGCCCATTTCATCGTTGCCCACAACAAAGATATTGCCGCCATTACGGAAAATAACATATTGTGTACCGGTGATGGTCACGCCCTCCGGCAGGTACGCTGCCGCAGCAGCGGCGCTGGTAATAACGATCTGATTGGATGCGCTGGCATCAAATGTGCCCATATAAGGCTTCTTGCCGCTGGTGCGCATGATTTGGTCAGCCAGCAAAACCGCTGTATCGGTATAGCCGATGTTGTCGTTTTTCATGGTGCAGACCTTGACCTGCTTCAGTGTCGCACCGTCCATGGTGAACATAGAAACATCTGCAGCCGCTTTCAAGTTAGGAATATCAAAGCCGGAAAGCACCTTGGTAAAGCTCTTGTACATTGCCACCAAGTCATTTTTCTGACCTACTTCCAATTTGTTCCACTCATAATCTGTGTTGACAAACTCCAGAAGCTGGCGCAGGCTCAAGCCCACACCGTAGTCCTGACCCAGCAGATATGTGCCGTCGTCAAGCTGGATATATGCCCGGAAATAAACGGGTGTTTCCGCATTGTTCTTGTTGGTCAGATAGCCATTGGTGGTCTTCATAATGTTATAAAGGCGGGTACTGCTGCCGGAGTTGATGCCGGCATTGAACTGGGTAAACCAGGAGCGCTGGCAATCGGCGGTGAACTGCTTAGTCTCCGCATCCAGCTGAGGAATACCCTTCATGCTGATGGCCATGCCGTACTGATCAACTTCGCCCTGCACCAGCTGGTCGCCGGCGAACTTACAGTTATAGTAGATACTGACCTGAGAGGAGCTCATGACCATATCGGTCACTGCCAGCTCAACTCTATGGAAAGAAACACTATTGTCATCCTCGGTGATCTTCAGGTAGCCTGCGCCGTTGGTCACGGGCACTGCCTGCACATCGCCGGTGATCTGACCGGTGATCTTGCCGTATTTACCGTCGCTGACATCAAAGTCGTCAGTTTGGGAGTCCTTGACGTACAGCGTGCCGTTGGCCACCACATTGTTAAGGTCAAAGCCATTCAGCTCAACAGTTACCGTCTTGTTTTCAGGCACAGTCACTGTACCGGTAACCGCAGTATTCAGCTCGATCACGCCGGAAGTGTAATCGTCGATGGCATCCTGCAAGGTGGGATACAGCTTATCGCCGTTGACCACCGCAGCTGCCGCAGGCATTTCATCGGTGATCACCAGATTACTGCCATCAGCAGCTGCATACAGACCGGTATCGTTGACAATGGAAATCAGCGCAGCGGAAACATCGCCGTTATCCACAAGTGTACCGATAGTCTGATCTTTCTGGGCGCTTTGCAGGAGCAATGCTGCTCTGCCGGTGTATGTACCGCTGACAGTCAGGCAATTTTGAGGTGCAGTGGACTTGAAGTAGATTTCATCAACATCTGCATCGCCGGACAACTGTACATAGCCGTTTAACCCGGAAGCCGCATGTACGTAAACGCAATCGCCTCCCGTAACCGCCATGCCGTCCTTAACCGTGCCGCCATAGACATTGAAGTGTGCATTATTGCTGATATAGACCGTGCCGCCAAGTCCAACTGTCAGGTATTCGTTGTACTTGTAGTAGCCTCCGGTGGTATTATAGCTAGCTGTGTGATAGGGGTCTTTCACAATTCTGCGTTCGATGGTACCGCCGTACAGGTTTACAACCGATCTGCCCTGCAGGTAAATAACGCCACCATTTTCGTAGGTGTATGCCTGATTGTTGGCATTGTAGCCAGCCACTTGACCCTGACCGCTGATCAGACCGGTCTTTTCCTGGGAGCTATCAAAGATATTCAGGTTTGCGGCGGCTTCTACCACAAATGTTCTGCCGAACTTACGGTCGGTAGTTTTCAGCTGCTTGCCATTCAGATCCAGGCAGACAGTTGCGTTGGCGGCAATACGCTTGGTGCGAGTCTCCGCAGTGTTCATATCCTCGTACAGATAGTAGTGGCCGGTGTACCAATATGCCTCGCCATTATTAGAAGCAAGCAACGGCTCCCACTCTACGACCTGATCACAAGCTTGGCAATAGTATGTTTTATTTTTGATTTCAGACACACCGTTCACATACTGCAGGAGCTTGCTCAATTCCACAATCATATCTTCGCCACTGCCGCAGGCCGACTGGGCAATGACAGCCTCATACGCACCCACGCCCACATTGGCTACAGTGCCTGCACCAACATCCAAGTTATTGTATTCGTAGGCCAGGGTATTGGGCACATAATTATGATAGCCGTTGGTATAACCCATAACAAAGGGTGTGCCGTAGCTGCCGCCGTTGATCTGGCTATTCAGCAGCAGCCAGTCATTATCCTCCGGAGCGGTAGATTTGTCTGCATCGTAATAGTCAAAAATTTCAGCAGGCGCCGTTACAAAAGCGATCTGCTCACCCAGCATAACGGTATCCAGTTCCATTTCGGCAAAATTATCATCCTGGGTACGTCCGCCGGTGCGCCATAGCAGTCGCAGTTTAACACCACTGACGTGGTAGCTTGACGAGAATGTGCAAACTATGCCGTTTGTGTGTGTATAGGAATAGGGATAGTAGACTGCATTGGCCTCGGCATCCTGATAGGCAGCCATCCATGCCTCCATCACATCCGGGTCATCAAAATCGATGTCAAATTCCTGGATCGGCATGGCATAACGCACCTGCTTATTCTTGATCGTGCCGGGGGTGCAAATTTCCACTGTCTTATGCTCGGTATTGCAGGACACCTCTGCCAGCAGCTTGCCAAATGCAGTTATATTGATTTCGTCTGTGGAAATACCGTGAGTTTCCTCCAAAGATCCGTCGCTCCAGAAACGATCCCAGGCAATATTGCCACCCCATTCATCGTTTTCGTCATTGGTATAGGCATAGCTTCTGTTGCTGATATTGCCTGCAGCGCCCTGAATAAAGGAAACGTCATAACCCTGTTCTTTCATAGCGCAGCGGAACGCATTGACATAGTCACTGCTGATGTAGTGCGTCCGGTTCTTCAGAACATAGCCGGCGTTACCGGATCTTGCCGCGTAGTTGTAATAGAGAATATGTTCGGGATTCTCCAATACGTTGCCGTCCGCATCCTCGTCCAAATAATGATTCAGCGGGTGACCACGCCAGTTGGCCATCATAATGGTATCCTTGTCCAGACTCTCGTCAAACCGGAACTCCAGCATGTACATGGTGTCATTAGACTCGCTGACATGCTCCTTGGACTGGATATAGTACTTGCCCATGGCGGCATAGGTGGTCTTAATATCCAAACCCTCTGCTCTGTACTGCTGCGTGGGTTTGACGCTGTCACAGCCAAAGTTCGCGCCGGAATACCAGGTCTGAACATCGTCGAAGGTCTCCACACCGTCAACATAGGAGTAGTTTTCCTTCAGACTACCGGTGTTAATGTAGTGCTTGACGCCGTTGAGGGCAATACCGTTGGGATACTGGTCGCTGACAAACACATCGCTGGCATCCACCTGGGTCTTTTTGACTTCAGATGCTACCTGGCGATCTGCCATAGCTTCCACCGCAACAGCGATGGCGTTTTCAATGAAACGAGCCTTGTAGGTCTGGGAATTCGCCCAGATTTGAGAGCCCAGTTCTGTTCCCTGTGCTTTCTGCAAGCCTGCCTCTGTAAAGCCGGCTAAAGCCGGGGTGCAGTGGCTGTGGCTGGCATTGATCATGATCTGATCCTCAGCAATCACATCACTGCCCAGCTCCGCAATAATGCCCGTACGAATCTGCTCTACAATTTCATCCTGCACTTTGATAGCGTCGCAGGAAATAAACAGCATAGTATTATCGTCGTCATCGGTCACCGCAATACAGGTGCTCCACAAGCCCTCTGTGTCCTGCTTGCCTGCTACACCGTCGTCATCGGCAAGGCCAAAAGAAAACCGGTTTTCCGGGTTGCCCAGGCTGTCCAACGGAACGACCATAATACCCTTGCTGTGATCCGCCGGGTCTACCCAGGGGTTGATGTCCACCTTGGCATAGCCAACACGGAATGTAGCCTTTTCCTCCTGAGCAGCCGTGCTGAATGCAATAACACCCAGCATGATTGCCAGCACGCAGATAACTGCTAAAATTCTACATTTCATACACTACCCTCATTTCGTTATTTATCCGAATTTTATGCGTAGTTACAGTTGGAAACATTATACCATAAAATGTTCGGTAAACAAAGGTTTTTTTATCGTCTAATAGTACAATTATATGTCATTTTATTTGTAGGAAATAGCCAAACAGCGCCCTGCGTAAAAATCGCAGAGCGCTGTTTTTTTCTTAAAATATCATATCCACGCACATAGCCGGAATCACAACATCCGACGTCACGGATTCCACTGCATCCCACAAGCCAAGTGTGTCCTGCTTCCGCTGAGGCATGTGCAGCAAAATCACAGTTTCTGCGCCCAAGGTCTTGGTGGCAGACCAGCCGGCGGAAGTGTTGGCATAGGCATAAGGAACGATCAGCACGTCCGGCTTTGGCAAGTCTGATCTATTGCGCCAAAAGCTGGGGGACGCATCGCCTAAAAACCAAATGCAGCGTGTACCTTGAATGAGAAAGCTGGCATGGGGTGTGGTCTTCCCTGCTGCGCCGATGTGGCGGCTGGGAATGGGTGTAACGGTCACACCGCCTTTTGTCAAAGGCTGCATAGACCCCAACCCTGGCGGACCTAAAATGACCCCGCCGGTCTGCTTCACAAATTCGGCAGCGAAAGCGGGGTCATAATGATCTTTGTGGTTATGGGTAAACGCCACCACATCCGGCCAGCACTGACTGAGCAGCACCCGTTCCTCAGGCGGCGTTACCGGGTAGGGTTTGACCTCCCGGCATACGCCGTCCAGCAGGATCGAAACACCGTCCAGCTTCAGCAGTACACCTGCATTGGCTGTCCGTCTTAATTCCATTTACACACCCAGCTTTGCCCGGCGAATCATTTCTTCCTCGCTGCAGGTATCGTTGGGGGTATAACCTGCCAGAGGTACCAGATTCTCGTGGATGGAATCCAAAATCCAGCTTGCCTGAGGGAAGAAGAACTCGTCGAACTCGAAAGGAGGTGTGATCCAGTTCTTTGCGCCAACCACAACGGGAGGTGCATCCAGATCGTCGAAGCACTGCTCGGTGATATTGCGGGCAACATCGTTGAGGAAAGAGCCTCTTGCGCAGGCGTCGGACACCAGCAGCACCTTACCGGTCTTGCGGACAGACTCAAAGATCTTGGTGTAGTCCAGCGGAGACAGAGAGTGCAGGTTGATGATATCAGCCTCCATGCCGTACTTTTCAGACAAAGTCTTTGCAGCCTCGACTGCACGGTACAGCACAGCGCCGATAGTCAGAATGGTGATATCCTTACCGTCACGAACCTTGTTTACATCGCCGATCTCGATCTCGTAACGCTCGGCAGGCACGCCGCCCTCGTGGAACTGCTCACCCACATCGTAAATTCTCTGGCTCTCAAAGAACACAACCGGGTCAGTACCCTGCAGAGCAGTTTCCATCAGACCCTTAGCCTCCCAGGGAGTTGCGGGGAAGCAGACCTTCAGGCCGGGGATATGGGCGCAGAGCGCAGTCCAGTCCTGAGAGTGCTGTGCGCCGTACTTAGAGCCAACGGAAACACGCAGCACCAAAGGCATTTTCAGGATACCGGCAGACATAGCCTGCCACTTGGACATCTGGTTAAAGATCTCGTCACCGGCGCAGCCGATAAAGTCAGCGTACATCAGCTCTACCAGCGCACGGCCGCCGGACAGAGCGTAACCCACTGCAGTACCCACAATGGCAGCCTCTGCCAAGGGAGAGTTAAACAGACGGGTATGGGGCAGAGCGTCCATCATACCACGGTAAACCGCAAATGCGCCACCCCAGTCACGGCAGTCCTCACCATAAGCGATCATGGTGGGATCCTCGTAGAAGCGGTCGTAGATAACCTCGGACAGAGCATCACGCAGGTTGTAAAGCTTCATTTTGGACACGGGCTTACCCTCAGCGTCCACAACATTGCGCTCCTTGCTCTTGATCTTCTTGTAGCCCTCTGCCTCCTCCTTGGGAACAGTGACTTCCGGCTCACGGTCGTCCAGCTTTTCAGCCTTCTGATTGGAGAACATGATGCGCTCCACAACAGCCGGGTCTTTCTTGAAATCGCAGTAGGGGCTGAACTCGGGGTCAGCTGCGTACTTGCAGATCATGGTCATGCGCTCACTGGTTTCTGCCAGAATTGCGTCCACTTCCTCCTGCGTCATAACACCGGCTTCAATCAGAGCAGCGGGGTAAGTGACGATGGGGTCAACTTCCTTCCATGCGTCGATCTCTTCCTTGGTGCGGTATGCGTTCTGGTCGGAAACGGAGTGGCCGGAGTAACGGTAAGTTACAGTTTCCAGCATCACGGGGCCCTGACCGTTACGCAGCAGTTCCAGCTTGCGCTCCATAGCGTCGATCACTGCCAGAGGGTTGTAACCGTCCACGGTCTCTGCGTGGAACTGGGTGGGGCTGACACCGGATGCGATCCGGGACATATTGCCCTGGCCCATAGTCTCGCCACGGGTCTGATCGCCCATGCCATAGGAGTTGTTAAAAATGTTGTACAGAATGGGCATGCCATCGTTATGGCTCTCCCACAGGGTCTTGTACTGATCCATAGCGGCAAAGTTCAGAGCCTCCCACACGGGACCACGTGCCATAGAAGCGTCACCGATGTTACAGACAACGATACCCTTCTTGTTGTTGACCTTCTTGTACAGAGCAGCGCCGGTGGAGATAGTACCGGAGCCGCCAACGATTGCGTTGTTGGGGTAGATACCAAAAGGCAGGAAGAATGCGTGCATAGAGCCGCCCATGCCCATGTGGAAACCGGTCTCACGAGCAAAAATCTCTGCCAGTGTGCCGTAGAGAATGAAGCGGATGGCCAGTTCCTTTACGTCCTTGGTCTCGCCCAGCTTCTGGGTGGCACGCAGGCACTTGCCGTCCAGGAAGTTCTCCATGACCTGCATCAGCTGCTCGTCGGACATCTTGTTGATGGTGCTAAGTGCCTTTGCCAGAATCTCAGAGTGAGAGCGGTGAGAACCGAATGCGAAGTCGTTCTCGTCCAGCAGATATGCCTGACCTACGCAGGCTGCCTCCTGACCAGTGGACAGGTGGGCGGGGCCGGGATAGGTATGGTCGATACCGTTGTAAGAGCCCTGAGTCTTGATCAGGTTCAGCATGGTC
>JAZRQK010000056.1:0-19819 GCA_045649665.1 Faecousia sp.
CCGCCGGAAAACCCGGCGGGCGGTTATATGTTTTACTTTTCGTTCTTGTAGATTTCCTTAAAATACTTGTATGTGTCCACTTTCAGCTCGCCGCAGGCAGCCTCGTCGCAGGCGATGATGCCATCGGGGTGCAGCTGCAAAGCGCTGATGGTCCATGCGTGATCGACACCGCCCTCAACACAGTGGCGCAGAGCCCGTGCCTTGTTGTGACCGTTGATTACCAGTAGCACCTGCTTGGAGTCGCAAACAGTGCCAACACCCACAGACAGTGCAGTCTTGGGCACTTTGTTGGTGTCGCCGTCAAAGAAACGGGAGTTAGCGATCAGGGTATCCTCAGTCAGCGCCCGGACACCGGTGCGGGAGGTCAGGGAAGTAAAAGGCTCATTGAAGGCAATATGACCGTCAACACCGCTGCCGCCCAGGAACAGGTCAATGCCGCCGTAAGAGGCGATCTTGTCCTCGTAGCGCTGGCACTCGGCTTCCAAGTCCTCAGCCATGCCGTTGAGAATGTTGATGTTCTCTGCAGGAATGTCAATGTGGTTAAAGAAGTTATCGTGCATGAAGTACCAGTAGCTCTGGTCGTGCTCACGGGGCAGACCTACATATTCGTCCATGTTAAAGGTGACGACATTCTTGAAGGTCACTTTGCCAGCTTTGTTCATTTCGATGAGCTTGCGGTATGTTCCCAGAGGGGAAGAGCCGGTAGGCAGACCCAGAACAAAGGGGCGGTCGCCCTTGTGGTTGTTGATAGCGTTAGCGATATGTTGCGCAGTCCATGCGGACATTTCTTCGTAGTCGTTTTTGATAATGAGTTTCATAATGATCAACTCCAAAAGAGATTAGAGAAATTACTTCTCCGTTACAATTATACTGCTATGTTTTTTATTTGTAAATAAAAAAATATTCCCGCAAAAGAAAAAATTAGGAAAAAAACCGGAACGCAGATTTGCGCTCCGGTTTTGGTTGTTATTTGCTTTGGATAGCAGCGGTAATATAGCTTTGCAGACATTCCGTCGCTTTGACAGCGCCTTTATAACTTAGGTGATACAAATCGTTCAGATCACAGGTATAGTCCAGCTCCAGCTCCTGTTCCAAATCTATAAAGGTGACATCATATCGCGTGCAGATTTGCCGGAAATAATTGAGCTTACGCAGTTCGTTTTCTGTGGAAACATAGGGCGAGCGGTAGAATATGAGTTCCACATCATATTCATCGCACAGAGCGATGATCTTCTCTATATATTTAACGATTACCGGTTCGATCTCCAGAATATCATCAGATGCAACATGATTCTGCATTTCCGGATAGTTGCTGACATCACTGACAGTGTGGGGTGCAAAGCCGGACTTTTTCAGTCGCACTTCCATTTGCTCGGTGACAAAATTTTCTGTGTACAGTGTAATATCTTCAAAACGGTATTTGAAATCCACACCGATCAAAGAGCCGTCCAGCGCCCGGCCTTTATACTGGGAAAGGGGAAAGTGCATTTCCAGGGGATCCAGTTCGGCAAAGTCATTTACCAACTCTGCTTTTTCCCTGGAGTAGGGCAGCATCTGTACATTTGCAGGCATATATTCCTGCAGAATTTTCTCCGTACTGTCATAGGTTTCATAGGGGTTGATGCCCCAAATTTCCACAACTGCCACTTCCGGTGTATACCGCTGGAACTGTTCCAGCATACGTACATAAGTGGTAGGTATGATTTCACCGGGGTTGGCATAGACAAAGGAGGTCAATCCGGTGTTTTCTTCCAATACGCTGGGATCAAAAGAGGAATATGCGTGGCAAGAGCCAAACACTTGCACATCTCTGTCTGTGTCGTTTTGCGCCAAATAGCGATCCAGAATGTAGTAGCGATTCAGGGTTTTGGGAATAGATATTTCCGTCAGCAGCAGGATCAACCCAATGGTCAGGGCAATGAAAATAATACAGGAAATTACTTTTTTCATCAGAAACCTCCGTACATAAAACCGCCCAGGGAGTAGCCACTGCCATATACACCAAACAGTATGATATCAAACAGCAGGATCCAATAGACTGCCCAGCGCACGATGATATGCTGGCGTGTCAGGCCGGTCAGTGCATGGTGCTGGCTAGCGGTACGGGCATCGACCATCATAATTACCACGATATGTACTACCAGTAAACGGAAAAGCGCAGCATCCACACCAAAGTGGAATAGATCGTCATTGAACAGATAGCTCCAGCAGGGGGTAGCAAACATGTTGCTGATATAGCGCAAACCGTTGCCGATGCCGTCACTGCGGAAGAATATCCAGGCAAGCGTGACCAGATGGAAGGTGATCAGCGTTTGGAAAAGGCGCTGGCTGAAAGAGCCTTCCTGCACACCCAGCAAGGTGCTTGCCCGGCGGCGAATGTTTTGGGTAGCTTGTCCAACGATCTGATACATTGCGTGCAGAATGCCCCACAGCACAAACTGCGTGCCGGCGCCGTGCCAAAGACCGCTGACAATGAAAGTGATCAGCAGATTCAGATACTTGCGCAGCGTACCTTTCCGGTTGCCGCCCAAGGGGATGTACACATAATCCTTCAGCCAGCTGCTCAGAGAAATATGCCATCTGCCCCAGAAATCCTTGACGGAGCGGGCAAGGTAGGGACGGTCAAAGTTGTTTACAAGATCGATGCCAAACAATCCACTGACGCCCCGGCAAATATCTACGCAACCGGAGAAATCGAAGTATAGCTGGAAAGCATAGCCGACGGCGCCCAGATACAAAATGACACCCTGCAGGTCGGCATAGCTTCTGAAAACAGAGGCTACAAAAATACCCAGACGGTCTGCAATCACCATTTTCTTGACCAAACCCCACAACACCAGCACAAGGCTGTCCCGGACGCTGTCAAAGCAGAAGGTCTTGGTGTGATTCAGTTCCGGCATCAGCTGGTCGTACCGGGAAATAGGGCCTTGTACGATAGCGGGGAAGTAGGACAGAAACAGCAGGTATTTGAAAAAGTTTGTTTCTGCGGTGCTCTTGCCGCGGTAAACATCAAATACATAGCCAAGCGCTTGCAGTGTGTAGTAGGAGATACCCACCGGCACAAGGATGTTCAGGATCGGCAGGTCAAAACCGCCGCCGATCAAAGAAAGCGCCCGGTTGGCAAGGCTGAATGCCCATTGCAGATCTTTGACAACAAACCAAACCGCAAAATTTACGGCAACACAACTAAAAACCAGCAACTTTTTCTGCTTTACAAACCCTATTGCTTTTGCGCAGAAGAAACTGCTGACTGCCGTCAATAGCAGAAACGGCATGTATTCTAAGGCAAAGCAGCCGTAGAAAAACAAGCTGCCGCACAGCAGAATATAGGGCCGCGCCTTCTTGGGCAGAATGTAATATGTCAGAAGCAGGATTATTACAAAAAAGGCAAAGGCAAATGATAAATAGTTCATACAGGCTCCAATCAAATATTAATTATAGGATCAGGGCGAGAAACAAAATCATAATGGTTAAAGCAGTTTTCAACAAAAGCCAGCGCCGCAGAATAGAAAAGGACGGGGCCGATGTTAAACAAGTGACAATCGAACAAGCTGCAAATCAGCAGTGTGCAGATGCTGCAGGCGATAAACAAGGTTTCCTTGCAGGGCTTTTTAAGGAAAAGGCGAATGGTCTGGAAACGGTGGAACAGATATGCGGCGATGCCCACGATGCCGCAGCTCGCAAACAGCTGCACGATGGTGTTGTGCCAGCGGGGCGGGAAGAAACCGGAGAAGGATTCTACTACAGACCAGTCCCAAGGCGTAAAGCCGGGGGAATAGAAAGAATTGCCGAACACCGGTGCTTGGGCAAACAGCTTGAGACCTTCCTCGTAGATCATATCCCGGGAGGAGGGGTCCATGCCCATTTGCAGCAGGTCGCTGAACAACCGCAGCAGCGGCTTGTAGAACAGCACCAACACAGCGATTACCACACTGATGGTTGTTACCAGCGCAATAAAATTATGCCGGCGGTTCCGTGCGTAATGGAGCATCAGCAAGATGCCGGCTATATAAGCGCAAGTGCCGGTGAGAATAGAACTTCTGGAGCAGGTCATCAGCACACCAATCAGGAACGCAGAACCGATAACAGTACCAATCCAGCCTTTATGGTATTTGGCGGCAAGGTAGAAAGCAAAGGGAATCATCATTGCCAGCATGCCGCCTATGTTGTTGTACATGCCCCAACCGGTATAGATATGGGGACGGTGGATCACGCCGTCAACGATAACGCCGTTATGCAGATAGATACAAAGGACTTGGCACAGCAAAATGCCGCCGGCGGAGAAACCGATCCATGCCAGATAGTCCCGGCGCGCCTTGTTCCATTCCACACCGCAGGAAAGCAGCCAGTAGGGGAGGATCACAGCGCAGCATTGCAGACCTGCGAACAACAGATTCTTACCCAGCGCTGCCGGGTAAGCTGCGCTGCCCAGTCCGCTGAGCAGATAAGCGCCACCCAGCGCCAGCAATCCTGGCAGCAGCGCACAGCGCTTGCTGAAAAAGACCTTTCGGTCACGAATCACACGGTAGAGGATGCCCAGCGCCATCAATGCGCTCAGACAGCCGATATAGATGCCGCCGTGTTGGGCGGAAAAAACAGAATCCTGAAACTGACCCGGGTTATTGCCTCCGGATACGCTGATATAGCCAAAGGCAAAAAACGGAGCGATGGGCAGCAGATCGTCGCCAAACAAGGATACATACACAAAAATGGCTGCGATCACCGTGTACACCGGCAGTTCCAGTGAAAATAGGCTGCACACCAAAGTCAGCGCCGCCGCCAGCGCAACATACTGGGGCGTTGCCATAAAGCGGTTGATCTGATCTATGACAGAGTGTTTGCTCTGTGTTTGTAAGTCCATACCGGAAAGCGTACTCATATCCAGACAGATCCTTTTAATAGTTATAGTTAGAGATGATACTATTTTACATTGAAAACGGGGAAAATACAAGTTATTTCTTTTTTCGACAGACAAAGTGGATTGACGAAAGCGGCAGTTATTTGTACAATTATGGAAAAGGAGCGGGTTGCTGTATGAAAAAGATCGAACTGACCGGCAATCAATTGAAAATAATTGGCTTGGCGGCTATGACCATAGACCATGTTGGCCTTATATTGCTGCCGCAATATGTGATTTTGCGTATCATTGGCAGATTGGCATTTCCTATTTTTGCATATATGATCGCCGAGGGCTGCCGATATACCAGGAATATGTACCGCTACTTCGGCCTGATGGCAGGCTGCGCAGCGGTATGTCAGGTGGTGGACTATCTGGCCACCGGATCGCTGTACCAGTGCATTTTGGTCACATTCAGCCTATCGGTGGCGCTGATCGGTCTGATCAGAAATGCCGCAGCAAAAAAATCGCCGGCAGCGTGGCTGGCGGCGGCGGGCGCTATGGCAGCGGTATTTTTCCTTACCCGGGTCGTGCCGGAGCTGCTGTCGGGTACAGATTATGACGTTGATTACGGCTTTTGGGGTGTTATGCTGCCGGTGCTGCTATATTTTTGCAGGACAAAGTGTGGCAAGCTGGGCATGGCGGCAGCGGTACTGTTGCTGGTTTCCTATGATATCGGCAGTGTTCAGATATTCTCTTTGCTGACATTACCGCTGCTGGCGCTCTACAATGGGCAGCGCGGCAAGCTACGGATGAAATATCTGTTCTACATTTACTATCCGGCGCATTTGGCGGCGCTGTATCTGCTGACATCTTTTTTGTAAGCGTAAAACACAAAAAGGTGCGTTGCTTAGCAACGCACCTTTTTTATGTTTTATTCTGCAGTATAGTTATCGAAGTAACCCTGGATATAGACGAAAGGTGTGCCCTTATCGCCGGAGCCGGAAGTCAGATCGCACAGAGAACCGATCAGGTCAGTCAGGCGGCGGGGGGTAGTACCCTGAGCAGCCATGTTGCCAACCAGGCTGGAACCGTCCTTCTCGGAGATCTTGTTTTTGATTGCATCCTGCAGTTCCTTGCCGGACAGATTTGCAAAATCGTTATCTGCCAGATACTTCAGCTTCAGCTCGTTGGGAGTGCCCTCCAGACCTGCGGTGTAAGCAGGGGAGACCACCGGGTCAGCCAGCTCCCAGATCTTGCCCACGGGATCTTTGAAAGCGCCGTCGCCGTAGACCATCACTTCCACGTGCTTGTTATACAGCTTCAGCAGTCTGCCCTGAATGTCCTCAACCAGATCCTGACACTCTCTGGGGAACAGCTTGATCATATCCTCGGTAGACTTATTAGAGCCCAGCAGGCCGTACTTGGCATTGTAGCCGCTGTCGCCCACAGGCGCGGTCATGATCTCGTCCATGCCGAAAACCTTCTCGCCGCCGGCTTCCTTCAGCAGACGGCTGGTGCGCTTGCGGGAATGGATGTCACAGTGCAGAACGTTCTTGGTGTAATTCAGGATCACACGGGGATCGTTTGCAAATACAAACTCCACCTCTGCGCCACAGTCACGGATCAGCTCCTCGTAGTACTGCACATAGTCCATACCGGTGAAAGGGTGCTTCTCATAACCGAACACCTCACGGTACTTCTTGATATCCAGCACATCGGAGTAGGGGTTCACATCGGACTCGTCCACCTTCTCGGGACTGACCAGATTGTTACCTACCTCGTCGCTGGGGTAGCTGAGCATCATAATGACTTTCTTGCAGCCCTTGGCGATGCCACGCAGGCAAATGGAGAAACGGTTACGGCTGAGAATGGGGAAAATAACACCCACTGTCTCGCCGCCAAACTTGTTGCGGACATCCTGCGCAATATGATCCACGCTGACATAGTTACCCTGCACACGGGCAACAATGGATTCGGTGATACAAACAACGTCCCGGTCACGGACAGTGATATCGCCGTTATCTACAGCTTGCTTAACGCAGTCCACAACGATCTGCGCCAAATCCTCGCCCTCACGAATAATGGGAGCACGCAGACCCATAGAAACAGTACCCAAGATCCGGCTCATAAACAACACTCCTAATTTGGCATATAGATTGCGACATGGTCGCTTGCCTTTTTACGCGCCTATTATAATATAAAAAATCGCAGTTGTAAAATAAAATTTTTCGTATTGTGCGTAGTTTTTTATTAAAATACCGTTGAAATTTTTGGTTATTTCCCCAATTCCAGCGTTCTGTGGTAAGCGCTGACAACCGCTTCTGCGGTTGCGGCACGCAGACCGTTCTGCTCCAGAGCGTTCACACCGGCAATGGTAGAACCGCCGGGGGAGCAAACCGCATCTTTCAGTTCCCCGGGGTGCATACCGGTCTGCAGCAGCATATCGGCAGTGCCTTTCAGGGTTTGGGCGGCATAGGTCATTGCTTGCGTCCGGGAAAGACCGCAGGACACAGCACCATCTGCCAGCGCCTCAGCAAACAGCGCAACAAAAGCAGGGCCGCAGCCAGACAGCGCACTGCCTGCGTCGATCAGCTTTTCAGCCAGCTGATCCAAAACACCCGCATGCGCCATAACATTCAAAAATGCCTGCTTGGTTTCCTCAGTGACATTTTCAGTGGTGTCGAATAAAATCATGCCGCCACCCACGCTGACGGGGATGTTGGGCATAATCCGAATCACCGGGTAGTCACTACCTGCCATGCGACGGATATCTGCCATGCAGACACCGGCTGCCATAGAAACCAGTGTAAAGCTGTCCTTCCGGGCGGAAAGTACCGGTGCGATCTGGGATAGCATAATGCTCATGACTTGCGGCTTGACACCCAGGAAAATAAAGTCGCAAGTTTGGGCAGCCTGCTCTGTGGTGCAGGTATTGCAGCCCAGTTCGTCTGCCAGTGCCTGCGCCTTTTGCGCCATGTTATCAGCCAAATAGATATCTTTGGGGTCAACGGCCTTTGCCGCTGCCCGTGCCAGTGCGCCGCCCATATTGCCGGCGCCGATAAAACCGATTTTCATAAGAACACCTCTTTGTTATCGAATCTGTCCGTTGCCGTGGATCACATACTTATAGGTGCAGATCTCGTCCAGACCCATAGGGCCACGGGCATGGAGCTTTTGGGTGGAAATACCGATCTCGCAACCCAGACCAAACTCGCCGCCGTCGGTGAAACGGGTAGAGCAGTTCACATACACGGCAGCGCTGTCCACCACTTGCGTGAATCGCTTTGCAACATCCTCGTTTTCGGTGACGATACATTCGCTGTGACCGGTGGAGTGCATGGCGATATGTCCCATGGCCTGCTCTGCGTTTTCCACCACACCTACGGACAGAATGTAGTCCAGATGCTCCGTGTCAAAGTCCTGCGCAGTGGCAGGTGTGCCGGTAATGATCTTGGCGGCAGCCGAATCCAGCCGCAGCTCCACCGGGTTTACCGCCCGGTCAGCCACCAGCCGCTTTTGCACCATAGGCAAAAAGGCTTCTGCCACATCCTGATGTACCAGCAAGCACTCTGCTGCGTTGCAAACAGAGGGACGGCTGGTTTTTGCATTTTCAATAATGTTAAGCGCCATGGTAAGGTCGGCGTCTTTATCTACATATACATGGCAGATACCGGTGCCGGTCTGAATGCAGGGCACTTTTGCGCCTTCGGTACAGGCTTTGATCAGACCTGCGCCGCCCCGGGGGATCAGCAGATCCACATAGCCCACGGCTTCCATCAAATCGGTCACGCTTTGCCGAGTGGTGTCCTGCACCAGCTGCACCAGCTGAGTGGGCAGACCTACGGCGGCAAGACCGGACTGCATGGCATTTACGATGGCGTTGGCGGAAAGGAATGCGTCCTTACCGCTGCGCAGAACGCAGGCAGAGCCGGCTTTGATCGCCAGCGCGGCAGCGTCAGAGGTAACATTGGGGCGGCTCTCATAGATGATCGCCACCACACCTACGGCGACACCCACACGGTCAATGACAATGCCGTTGGGACGCTCCACCCGGGCACGGACTTTGCCTACCGGATCAGGCAGGTTTACCACCTGACGGATGCCCTCTGCCATATCGTGGATACGCGCTTGCGTCAGTGCCAGCCGATCCAGCATGGATTGGCTTAAATGGGTGGCGGCTGCCATATCCTGACTGTTGGCAGCCAGAATGGTATCGCTCTGTGCTTCCAAAGCATCTGCCATAGCCAACAGCACCCGGTTTTTCAGTTCGGTATCCACTGCCGCCAAACTAGGGGCAGTGCTTTTTGCTGCAACCAGAATTTCCTGCGTGGTCATATCAGATGCTCCTTCCAATAAATCGGGTGCCGATATTTTTACCCTCCAAAAGGGCATACATATTTTCCGGGCTTTCGCCGTTAGCGATCACCATATCGATGCCGGCATCGGTGGCGATCTGTGCGGCTTTTAACTTGGTGGCCATGCCGCCGGAACCCAGAGATGTACCGGCAGCACCGGCCAATGCCAGAATTTCCGGTGTGATCTGCTTGACTTCGGGGATCAGTGTGGCATCGGGGTCTTTCCGGGGATCTGCGGTGTACAGACCGTCAATATCCGACAGCAGCACCAAAAGATCAGCGCCCACCAGTTTCGCCACCACAGCCGACAGACTGTCATTCTCGCCGATGGTGGTGTGGATACCGATTTCGTCGATAGCCACTGCATCATTTTCGTTCACGATGGGCAGCACACCCCAGCTCAGCAGCCGTTCCAGCGTATCATGGACATAGCTGCTGCGGCGTTTGTCTGCAATATCATCTGCTGTGAGCAGGATCTGCGCCACAGTATGGTTATATTCTGCAAACAGCTTATCGTATGTATACATCAGCTCGCACTGACCGATCGCAGCGGCAGCCTGCTTGCCGGGCATATCCTCGGGACGGCCGGGCAAACCCAGCTTACCCACGCCCATACCAATAGCGCCGGAGGAGACCAGCACGATCTCGCAGCCTGCATTTTTCATATCACTGAGCACCTTGCAAAGTAGCTCCACCCGGCGGATATTCAGCCGTCCCCCGGCATGGGCCAATGTAGATGTACCGACTTTAATCACAACGCGCATAGTCTGCCCTCCTTATTTAGTGGACAATTGTATATATGTGGTAGATTTTACTACACTTTGCCGGAAGAATCAAGGGGCAGAACCAAAAAACAAGCGAAAGGCATAACCTCCCGCTTGTGAGTTTTTACTTTACAGCATTCAGAATCTCCGCCGCAATCTCTTCAATAGTACGCATTTGCCCGCCACGGACGCAGTGCACCGTTTGCCATCCCAGCTTTTCGGCGCAGTATTCCGCTGCCACGCGGGAACGGTCCAGATAACACAAGTCCTTTTCGTGGATATCCTTCTTGCTTTCGTCGCCCTGATAGCGGCCGCTCATGAGCGTCTGGCTCACTGCCGGGTCTACCTGCAAATAGATCACCTTGTCAGGTGCAGGAATTCCCATGAGCCGGTATTCAAAATCAAACAGCCACTGTAAATATTCATCCCACTGGGCCTCGGGCAGCTTGGAGCATTGATGCACCGCATTGGAGGTAGTGTAGCGGTCAGAAATCACTATGCCGCCTTCCTTGTAAAACTTTCCCCAATCCTTTTTGAAGCTTGCAAACCGGTCCACTGCGAAAAAACTGGACGCCGCATAGGCATTAACCGCTTTGGGATCCGTGCCGAATTCACCGGCTAAGTACATTTTGATCAAGGCAGAAGAGTTACTGTCATAGTCCGGAAAGGAAACCTTTCTGACCTTCTGTCCCCGGTTTAATAGGGTTTCATACAACAGCTTTGCCTGGGTGCCTTTTCCGCTTCCGTCCAGGCCTTCAATTACGATAAGTTTTCCGCACATTTCCCGTTCCTCCCAGAACCGGGGCGTCTGCAGGCTAACCGCCATGCAGACGCCTTCTGCATTAACTCAAAATAAACTTTGCTACTTCCATGGCTACACTTTCAAAAATGTACAGGCAGCTGTATCCGTTTCTGCGATAGTAGCCATACCGGGCCTTTATCCGCTGGATACACTTCTTGACATTTTTCTCATTGCTGACACCGCCGGTACGGAAGTTTGCAAGGACCACATTCCGGATAGCAATCTTTTTGCCGGCCCGGCGCAACCGCAGGATCAGATCGAAATCGTCATATACGGTCCGGCACAAATATCCGCCCTGCTCTTCATAAGTTTTCTTTGTAATGAAGGTGGTGGGATGATTCCAGTGGCGGCTGGAAGGGTACTTATCCAACCGGGAATGCTTAACAATAATGCTGCCGTCCGCCCGGATCAGGTTGATATCGGCGTAGAATAAATCATAAGGTTCTTCTTTATAGGTATTTACAGCCGTTTCTACTGCGATAGGCTCATACCAGTCATCGGAATTGATAATGCCGATCAGTTGGCCGGTAGCCAAACCGATGCCTTTATTCATAGCATCATAGATGCCCTTATCCTTCTCGCTGACGATCCGGTAGGAATATCCCTTTTGGGCAAACTTTTCTTCAAATTCCTGCGCAACTGCAAGTGTACCGTCTGTGGACTTTCCGTCTATGATTAGATACTCGATATTGGGATATGTCTGCGCCAGTACGGACTCCAACGTCTTGCGGATGGTCTTTTCGCTGTTATAGCATACGGTAATCAGACTTACTAGCATGGTACTCTCCTTCACGGATCACACGCAGTTGGAAGCGTAGGTTTCCTCTTTCTCCTCTTCATGCATTTCCTGCAGCATTTCCTGTAAACGCAGCTCATTTTCCTGCTGTTTTTCAAAGCCTTCTGTGCTTTCCTTGCTGAATAGAATGCGAACAGTCATTAGAATCAGCTTGATATCCAGCATCAGGGAATAATTCTCAATGTACATCAAGTCCAGACGAAGCTTATCGTAGGGAGTGGTATTGTACTTGCCGTAGATCTGGGCATAACCGGTGAGGCCGCCCTTGACCTTCAAACGGTAGACAAACTCCGGCACTTCTTCGCCATATTTGTAAACATGCTCCAACCGCTCGGGACGGGGGCCTACGATACTCATATCGCCCTTTAGAATATTCAGGATCTGAGGCAGCTCATCGACACGGCACGCACGGATCACATGGCCCACCTTGGTGATTCTGGGATCCTTGCCGGTAGCGGGAATAGAGAATCCGCCTTTTTCCGCATCCACGATCATACTGCGGAACTTCAGAATATCAAACTCTTTACCGTTCAGCGTTGCGCGCTTCTGCTTATAGAAGACAGGGCCGCCGTCTTCCAGCTTGATAGCCACTGCAATCACCGCCATAATCGGTGCGGCGATGACCATCGCAATCAGGCAGAGGGTAATATCCAATGCCCTTTTGAAGATCCGCTGGGTAATGGTCAGACCAAAGCCGTTTGTCAGCAGCAACGGCGTATCGAAGGTTGTAATATCTTCACCGCCCCGCATAATAATGTCGGTGATCTTTGGTACTACATAGGTACGGATATTATTTTTGTAGCAGAACTTCAAAATATCATTGCGGATTTCAGCGGATACATCATTGATGATCACCGCGTCATATTTTACAATTTCTTGGCATACCGCATCCAGGCCCTTCTCTACGGAGATCAGCTTGTTGATCCGATACTTATCCCGGCGGGTATCCATTTTCAGTTTCAGTGTTACCGCATTATCTGTGCCAAATACCAAAATCATATTATAAGGCTTATACAGCCAATGGAAGCTGGCTGTATAAGCATACACAAACAGAACGACCAAAACAACATCGATCCCCATCAGTGCCAGCATGGGCAGAACACTGACCATTCTATTGGCAATCAGGCAAAGCTGGAAGTAGGTAATAAAATTCGTCGCCAACAGACCGATCCACTGGGCCATTGCCAGGTCAAACCTGCGCAGATTGCCAAACTGAAATCCGTCCATATTGGCAATGAACAGACCTGCCAGCACCGCATACACTGCCATCAGCAGATACTTACCCTTACCCAAATACGGGTAGAGCCCTGCGTTGTCATAAGCATATCTAAAAACCAAATAATACACAGCAGAGATCACTATGATCTCCAGCAGACTTTCCATGCGGCGCAGAACACCCTTGGTGTTCGCATTCAACTTCTTTTTTCCCTTCATTCTTCTTCTCCTGTAAAACAGCTTTATGGCTTCATTTTTCTCTTTTGCAACAATTGCTTTTACGCATATATTTGTATTATACGACTTGCTCTTTCTTTTTGCAACTGCTAATATTCAGCAGCATCCCCTATTATAGGTTGTCCTGTAGATTTTTTCACAAAAAACACCCCGCGTTTGCGAGGTGTTTTCAAATAGCTTATTTTGCGCCGGCTGCGATCAGCTTATCAACCTCATCCAGATCAAACACTTCACGGACACGCTTGTAGATATCAGTATAAGCACCGCTCTTCTTATAGCGCCAGCCGGTGCCGTAGGGCTGGGTACCGTCATAGCGGATGGCACAATCAGGGTGCAGCTTGATGATCTGCTCCCAATCTGCCCACATGATCTTGGACTGAACCGCACACAGCTGCTCCAGGGGCAGCTCGTACAGGCAGGATATGTCGTTCACTTTGGTAAAGCTGAGGTTGATATTGGCCAAAGCTGTGCAGCTTTCCAGAGGTGTTACATCCTTCAGATAGCCGCAGTGGGCCAACTCCAGGAATACTAGCTTCGTATGATCCTTGAAGGGGGTCAGATCGGTAATAGGACTTCCGGACAGGATTACGATCTCCAAATCGGGCATATAGGAAATGAAGCTGATATCTGTCAGTTCCGTGTTATGACCCATATCGATATACTTGGTCTTGGTGCAGTACTTGAAGGGCTCACAGTTGGTATCGTCCACATGGTATACCGCGCGGATGGTGTCAGTATCCGTCAGCCAGCTGCGCTGCCAAACATGGATACGCCAAACCACCTCTGTTCTGGGATAATCTTCCCGGATCTTGGCAAGGACTTCATTGTCAAAGCCGCAGTCATCCAGCAGCAGATAGGAACAGCCCTGGAGAATATCCAATGCCGCCCGCAGCGCATCTTCGCCCTCGTTTCCGATGTCTTCCTTGACAAACTCGATCCGGTCATCGGTTGTGGCAACAGTTCTGCCAAAAAGCTCGAAGGTGTAGTGGAACATAGTGTTGGGAGCGCTGTCCTGCAGCAGCTTCACATCTGCCATGGAGAGCTGGCTCTGGCCGTAGGCATCCATCAGTTCCACCTTGGCGATATTGGGGAACAGGCCGATCCTGCCCGCAGCATCCGCTACCCGCTCCGGTTCGAGAACGGACAGGTTCAGTTCCGTAGTCTCAGCACTCAATTCCTGCCCTAGAACGATCATGGTGTAATCAAAAACCGTATCGGGATACAAACCCTCCAGCGCTACCACTTCCTGGGCGGTATAGGTGGTTCTGGGCAGGCTGACTGTTTCCAGATTGGTCAGGTACTTGAGATTTTCAGACAGGGTGGCATAATCACAGCTGCCGGGGTCCAGAACCAGAGCCGTTTCCGTATTCTTAACAGTCACGGTTCCCAGCTTGACTGTGTAGGTCACCTCAACCTTTGGGTGCTTCTGCATATACTGGGCAATGGCTTCATAGCAGGTGCTGCCAGTCAGATCCAGCTTCTTCAGCGCCGGATACTGCTCCAGCAGACCGATGGTATCTTCCGTAACGGTCACTGCCAGCTGCTCAACAGGGGGCTCTGTTTCTGCAGGTGCGGTAGTGGTGGGTTCTGCCGGTGTATTCTGGCAGCCTGCCAACAGCACCAGTACCAACACAAATGCCAGCAGTAGATTTCTTTTCATTTTCATGGCATAATGCCTCCAATTCGACATACTATGGCACGATTATACAATAATACAGTAAAACACGCAAGAAAAATTTCGTAGCGGCAACCGGTTATTCTTTCCACGTCTGTAAATGATCATTTACAGGCATAAGACCCAATGTAAAATTGAAAGTCTGTAGTGGATAATTTTGCAGCATTGCTGTTCATTGCAAAGTTTTGGATTGTGCTATGCCTATGTAGCATAATTGCCTAGTCCTTTTGTCAGGAAAGAATGCCGCAATTTGGGCGTGCTACCCAAAATAGCACGCCCAAAAGATTTTATTATACGCCGTAGATCAGCCAAATGTAGATGTACGCAGGAATAATAGCCGCCAGGGTGAAGGGAATACCGATCTTAAAGAAGTCGGAATTCTTGACCTCATAACCTTCCCGGCGCAGGATTCCGATGCCGGTGATGTTGGCAGAAGCGCCAATGGGGGTGCAGTTGCCGCCCAGAGTCGCGCCGGACAGCAGGCCAAAGTACAGCGGCACACCCAGAGCCGCAGCATCGACACCCATTTCCGGTGCCAGGGTGGCAGCCAGAGAACCGATGACCGGGATCATGGTGGCAACATAGGGAATATTGTCGATAAACGCGGAGATCAGCACAGATGCCCATACGATTACAGTGTACAGCAGGAAAATGCCGTTGCCGCCCATACCAGCCAGCAGGTTACCCAAAGCGGCAATCACGCCCCGGGCTTCCATACCGCCAATCATCAAAAACAGGCCAACCAGCAGACCCAGAGTTTCAAAGTCGATGGCCTTCAGCGGACCGGTAATGGCATCCAGCTTCTTATAGCGCAGGTAATTGTAGATCAAGCCTACGACCAGCAGCGCGCAGCAGATCAAACCGTTGATCTCAGCAGGCAGGTTCCAGCTGTCGGGCGCAAAGGAAGCGCAGACCAGCAGGCCGATAGCGCCCACCAGCAGCACAGTGGGAACATAGTCTTCCACCTTGGTCATCTCGCCGCCTGCGGGGATGGGAGTCTTTTCCCTGCGGAAGAGGAGGTACAGCATGCATGCGGAGATCACAGCGCCCAGCTCTACCGCAAAGAAGATGGAGGGCTTGCCCAGATACCAGAAGAAGTCCATGAAGGTCATGTCCAAAGCAGAGCCCAGCATAATAGCGGTGGTATCGCCAACCAGGGTAGCGGCACCCTGCAAATTGGAGGATACTGCGATGGCAATGATGAAAGGAACGGGATTGGTCTTCAGCTTCCGGCAGATCTCCAAAGCAACGGGCGCAATCATCAGCACAGTTGCAACATTATCGACAAAAGCAGAGATTACACCGGCAAACAGCGCCAGGCAGACAGCGGCCCACTGTACATTGGGCACCTTTGCCATGATGGCATCAGCAAGCAGTGCGGGCATTTTACTGTCAATAAACAGCTGCACCAGACCCATGGTACCGGCAATCATCAGCAAAACGTTGAAGTCCAGAGAGCCGATCACGTTGCCAAGGGGCAGCATACCGGAAACAATGAAGATCACACCGGAAGCCAGCGCGATATAAGGCCGGTACTTGCTGAAGGTCAGCATCAGCACATAAGTAGCGGCAAACAGAATAATAGCGGGAATCATAAAAAATAACACTCCTGAAATATAATAGACGCATCTATTATATTTCAGGAGCGGTTAAAATTCAGTTAAGATTATTCTTCCTGCATCCGATAGCCAACACCCAGTTCATTGAGGATATAGCTGTCGTCGCCGGGCTTAACACCCAGTTTTTTGCGGATATTTGCCATATTCACCTGGAGCTTTTTAATGCTCCCTTCGTCCATGCCGCCCCAGATATCCCGAATCATGCCACTGTAGGTCAGCACCCGGCCGGTATGGTGGGACAGAAGAGAAAGAATATTGTACTCCGTTTGGGTCAGATGCACCAGCTGGCCGCCGATACTCACCTGCCGCCGGTCGTAGTCGATCTCCAGATCCTTCAGCCGGAATCTGCCGGCTGGGGCATGTTCGATATTATAGCGGCTGCGCAGCGCCGCACGGATCCGGGCCAGCAGTTCTTCCGTGCCGAAGGGTTTGGTTATGTAGTCGTTTGCTCCCAGATCCAATGCGGCAACCTTGTCTTTTTCGTCTGTCCGGGCGGAAAGGACGATCACAGGCACTGCGCTGTCCCTGCGGACATGTCGGATAAATTCTTCGCCATCCATATCTGGCAGGCCCAGATCCAGCACCACCAGATCCGGCTTGTGGGAAGAAAACACCATCAAACCCTGGCTGCAGCTGGCCGCTGTAAGCACCTGGTAGCCTGCCGCCTGGAGCATGGTCTCTACAAAACTGGAGATACTCCGGTCATCCTCCACTGTTAAAATCTTGTATTTATTATTTCCCATCGGTTTCATCCTCCAGCTTTAGTGTAAAGCAGAATTCTGCACCGCCCTCTTTCCGGTTTGCCGCCCAGACCTCACCGCCGTGGGCACGGACAATGGCCGCGCATACGCTTAGACCGATACCCATATTGCTGCGTGCGGAATCCGCCCGGGTATCAGCGCTTTGATTTCCGGAAAACAGCGTCTGCATCCGCTCCGGCGGGATGCCGCAGCCGTCATCGGCCACCGTAAACAGCGCCGTTCCCGGCTGTAGCTCCACGGTCAACCACAAATTTTTCATGCCCTTGGCATGAAAAACCGCGTTTTCCAGCAAATTGATCAGCACCTGCTGCGTCAGCATGGCATCCATGGGAATGCTGAGAAAAGTATCTGGGATCTGCACGTGAACTGTTTGTCCGGGGTAGTGCTTGTGAAATTTCAGCATGACCGTGTCGATCAGCTCTTCCAACACCGTATCATGCATGGCAAGCTTAACATTCTCCGCGCCCACCTTGGTGACACTGAGCAGATTTTCTACCATTCGCATCAGCCATTCGGCATCGCCACGGACATCCCCCAGCAGCTTCATATGCTGCCCCCGGTTCAGTCCGTCATAATTTTCCATCAATGTAGAGCAAGCACCGTAGATAGAAGTAAGGGGTGTCCGCAGGTCATGGGATACGGCGCGCAGCAGATTTCCCCGCATTCGTTCCCGTTCTGCTTCTGCCTTCACTTTTTCCTGCTGCTTGATGGCAGTTGTCAGCGTTCCTGTCATAATGGCCACGATGAGCATGACCACCGCGGAGGAAAGGCACTCCGGTGTGATCAGGTCAAAAGCGTAGTAAGGATATGTAAAGGCATAATTCACCGCCAATACACTGACCAGCGACGCAGTGATGCCATAGAAGAATCCCTGGGTCTTCCGGGAAACCAGAAAGACGCCCAGAACAAAAATCATGGGGGTCATGGTATAAGTTTTGAAGACAGCCTGCAGCAGCAGATTCACACCAAAAGCGCCGCAAAGGGTGATAGCGGTAAATATACTGTCTCCAAGAATCTGTTTTTTGTCACGCATGCCATACCACCTCATTATAATTATAGCAGATAATAGAAAAAACGCATTCTTTTTAGGCCTAAGAATCGGTTAAGAAACCTAAATGATCGTTTATGCTGAGCAGAAACCTAAAACGCATGTCATTCTGAGCGAGCGTAGCGAGTCGAAGAATCCACTCTTTGGGTACGGATCCTTCGACTTCGCCACTTCGTAGCTCCGCTCAGGATGACACGGTAACTTGACGGTTGCCCCGCTAAACGATCATTTACCGTCACAAGTCCTGTGTGCAAAAAGTACGGTGGGCTTTGCCCACCGTACTTTACTGAAACCGGTATCCTGCGCACAGAAGGCGATCCAAAGCGGTGTTGGCTTCCTCGTCGCTAAAGAGGGAGGTAAAGCGCTTGTCTACAGCCAGTGCTTCCAAACTCAGTTCCAAATGACCCTTGTTGGCCAAATCCGCAAAGCCGTCGCTGGTGCGGCTGCCGGAAAGATTTCGTTTTGCCTGGGCCATATCCCCAATGGGGCGAATCCGAACACCCAATTTGTCGGCCTTTTCCCGATTGGCAGCCAGCGCCGCAAGGAATTTTTCTTCCATCTTACTTCTCCAGAATAACAGGGCCGTTGTTATCTGCCAGGGTCTTGCTGATATAGGCCGCGGCGTCCTCAGCAGACAACGATACCTGCTCACCGGTACGCATATTCTTCACAGAGCATATGTTCTGGGCAATCTCATCCTCACCCAACAGCACCGCGAAGGGCACGCCCAGCTTGTCGGCATAGCTCATCTTCTGTTTGAACTTCTTCTGCTCACCGTAGAGCTGCACCCGGACACCACCGCTGCGCAGGGTTTCCGCCAGGGCAATGGCAGGGGAAGGATCAGCGGTCATAGGCAGCACCAGGGCATCGGCAGGGGCGCTGGGAAGCTCCGGATTCAGCAGGCCCTGTTCGTCCAGTACATAGAACAGGCGGGTCAAACCGATGGAGATACCCACACCGGGCAGAGCTTTATCAATATAGTAGCCTGCCAGATTGTCATAGCGGCCTCCGGAGCAGACAGAGCCGATCTCCGGATGATCCAGCAGGGTAGTCTCATAGACAGTGCCGGTATAGTAGTCCAGACCTCTTGCGATGGTCAGATCCACGGCAAAATTGGCTTCGGGCACACCGAAAGCAGCCAGGTTTACCGTGACAGCCTTTAGTTCTTCCAGACCCTTATCAAAGATCTCGTTACGGCCCGCATAGCCTTCCAACGCGGCGATCACTTCTGCGTTGGTGCCGGTGATGGCGATAAACTTCAAAATTTCATCGGCCTGGGCATCGGTGAGGGCGCATTCGGTGACCAACAAGGTACGAACCTTCTCGGCACCGATCTTATCCAGCTTATCCACGGTGCGCATAATGTCGCCGCTCTTCTCGCTGAGCTCCAGCATGGCATAGAAGCCGCTCAGGATCTTGCGGTTATTGACCCGGATCTGGAACCGGGTCAGACCGAAGCCACGGAATACCTTATAAATAATCGCGGGGATCTCCGCCTCGTTGAGGATGTCCAGCTTACCGTCGCCGATAATGTCGATATCTGCCTGGTAGAACTCACGGAAACGGCCACGCTGTGCCCGTTCGCCACGGTAGACCTTGCTGAGCTGATACCGGCGGAAGGGGAAGGCCAGGTCGTTGTAGTGCAGAGCCACATACTTGGCAAGAGGCACCGTCAGGTCAAACCGCAGAGCCAGATCGCTGTCGCCT
>JAZRQK010000057.1:0-8816 GCA_045649665.1 Faecousia sp.
TGTCTTCCTAAGACCGCTTGGCCTCTGACTTGCCCTTGTTCTCCTCGGTGATAGTGCCTTCAACGACAGTCTTCTCCTCGCACCAGGTAGCCATGTCGTCCCAGACCTTCATGCCGTCCAGCTTCTTCTTGGACAGCTGGCAAGTGCCCTCCTGGTCGTTGACACGGACAACGAACACCTGGATCTCATCGCCGACCTTGAGGATATCCTCAGGCTTGACGGAAGGATCAGCGCTGACCTCGTCATAGGGAATGTAGCCGGCATGCTTGGTTCCCAGGTCGATCTGAACCTCGGTAGTACCGATACCGGTGACGATACCCATAACCTTATCTCCTGTATTTAAAGTCTTGATGGACTGCTCCAGAAGTTCTGCAAAATTTTCCTCCTGTACAGCCTCAACATTCATAATTTCGCTCATAGTCTTGTTGACCTCCTTTATAATCCACGCCGGGGTTGACGCACCGGCCGTGATTCCAACAGCGCTTGCACCACAGAAAACGTCAGGTTTCAACTCGGACGCATTGTCCACTAAAACCACATTTTTGCAGTGCTCCCGGCAGATCATGGCAAGGCGGCCCGTGTTGGAACTTTGTGTGTCACCTACAACGACCATGGCTTGACAATTCTTACTCAATTCTGCCGCTTCTCTTTGCCGGGATTCGGTAGCTTTACATATTGTATCAAAGATTTTTAGATTAGTAAACTCTTTTTTTGCAAAATCTGTACACGAATTCCACAAAGATTCCGTAGATGTTGTCTGACAAACCATGCAAATTGGCAAATCCTTGCAATTAATTGTGTTTTCTGCCCAATTTTGCAGTTCTGTGAGGGTTTCAAATATCTGGCAATTTTCGCACCAGCCGGCGATACCCTCCACCTCCGGATGGGCACGGGTGCCGATAATCACCGGCAATCTCCCCTCCTGCTCTGCCTTGCTGACGATCTCATGGATCCGCTTAACAAAAGGACATGTGGCATCTACGATCTGCGCACCCTGCGCCTGCAGTTGTTCGTATACCTGACGGGTCACACCATGGGAGCGGATCACCACCGTGTCCCCGGGGCTTGCCTGGGACGGGTCGCTCAGCACCTTTACCCCCATTTCCTCGAAGCGGTGCACCGCATGACGGTTATGGATGATCGGCCCCAGCGTAGAGACTTTCTTTCCCTCGCCTACCGCTTGCTCCACCAGCTCCACCGCCCGGTTTACACCAAAGCAAAAGCCGGCGCTTTTAGCAACTGTTACACTCATACGGAGATTTTCTCTCCCACGATTTTCTTGATAACAGCCAGCACACCATCAATGTCCAGCTCGGAGCTGTCAACCAGCACGGCATCGTCTGCCTGCTTCAGAGGCGCGATGGGGCGGGTGGTATCCTGATGGTCTCTCTGCTTAATGTCCTTCAGAGTCTGCTCGAAGTTTGCCTGCTGACCCTTTGCGATCAGCTCGTCGGTACGGCGCTTTGCACGGACTTCGGGGGTTGCAGTCAGGAAAATCTTCACCGTTGCCTTGGGCAGAACAACCGTGCCGATATCTCTGCCGTCCATGATCACGTTGTGCTTTTTCGCCACGTCACGCTGCATATCCAGCAGAACTTCACGCACCACCGCATGAGCGGACACCAAAGATGCCTTCTGGGAAATATCCTGGGTGCGGATCTCGTCGGTCACATCCTGACCGTTCATGATCATGTGCTGCTTGCCGGTCTCGTCGTATTCGATCTCCACGGTCAGCTCGTCGATATAGCGAGAAACGCCGTCCACATCCTTGGGGCTGACACCCAAAAGATCCAGAAAATATGCCACAGTGCGGTAGATCGCACCGGTGTCAACATAGTGATAACCCAGCTCCTGGGCAAGTGCTTTAGCGATGGTGCTCTTGCCTGCGCCCGCAGGGCCATCGATAGCGATAGAATATGTTTTAGCCATAGTTCAATACCTCTTATCTTTTAATTATGCTGCCGCAGTTTTGAAAGGGCTGCCGCTTCCCTGGTAACTACTTCTTCCTCGGTAAGACCCAATCGGGCGCCCACCTGACCCGGATCCATGGGCAAACCGCCCTCCAGGCCGTAACGCAGTGTCAAAAGCTGTACATCCTGCTCCGGCAGGTCTGCCAACAAATCTGCGATCCGCTGGCGCATCTGGAAATAGGCTGTGTCCTCCACCGCCTGCTCCTCTTCCTCCGGCATAGGTTGTTCCGGGGTAGCTTTCGCCCGGTTGAGAGAACGGATATTATCAAGCATCTCCGCCACTGCCGCCGTTTCCTCCACGCTCATGTGCAGGCCGTCGGCGATCTCCGCAACGGTGGGGTTTCTGCCCAGCTCCGCAAGCAGCTTTTCGTCCACAGACCGATAATCCCGGGCTGCCCGGGAAAGTTTTTCACCTACACCAGATGCCTTTGCCTGCAGCACAACTGCGGCGGACAAATACTGTTCGATCCACCAGTTACAATGCTGCATAATATCCCCTTGGGTGTATGCGCCAATGGCTTTCCACAAGCCAAGGCTGCCCTCCTGGATCAGATCCAGCAGCAACACACCCTTGCCGGCATAAGCCTTTGCCTGCTCTACCACAGAGGAAAACAGAAGTTCCGCCAACTTTCCGGCTGCGCCGGGATCATTGGCAAGCTGCTGTGCCAAAGCCTGCGGGTCACCGGCTGCCGGCAACTGTGCGATCTCCTCCAGATAAAGTCGCAAGGGGTCGCCCTCCGGCAATCCCATTGGGAGCATATTCTTCTGCACAAGCTGCTCTTCCAGGCGCAGACGGGTTGCCAGTTCATCACCAACCACCGCCTTGGGCAAGCCGCTGATATCCAGCGTTACACGCTGCTCCGCCAGCTCCTCCAGCAGTTGCTGCAAGCTCTCCTCATCCCGATCCTCCATAGCCGTCAGCAAATGCACCGCCGATGCGGTCTGCCCCGGCTGAAACAGTCCGGAAACATCCCAATCAGGATCAAAGGTCACATCCAATTCATACATTCAAATAATCCTCCAGACCCTGCGCAGTGCCCAGCTTATACAGCTTAGCCATAGACTCTTGCTCGATTTGCCGTGCCCGTTCTTTGGACACGCTCAGCGCAGCGCCGATTTTTTCAAAAGACAGACAAATACCGTCATCCATGCCGTAGCGCAACCGGAGAACTTTCTGCTGCTTAGGAGTCAGTTTCTCCATCAATCTGTTCAGCAGTTCCTTCATTTCCCGGCGCACCATTTCCTCATAGGGTTGGGGCGCATGCTCGTCCTCCAAGAGCATCTGCAGGGCATCATGGTCATCAGTCCCGGCAGGCGCATCCACAGAAATAACCCGGGGCAGCAGCGACAGCAATTCCTGCGCTTTCTGCTGGGACATTTCTGCGTAAGCTGCCAGTTCTGCTATATCCGGCTCCACACCGGTATCCCGATATAGTTCCGCCTTTGCCCGTAACAGTTTTTGCATCCGTTCCCGGGTATGCAGCGGCACACGGATAAGCCCAGCATGATTGAGTACGCAACGGTTGACACCCTGACGGATCCACTTGGTAGCGTATGTAGAAAAACGGCAGTCAAACGACGGGTCGAATTTCTTGGCAGCCGCCAGCAGACCAATACTTCCCTCCTGGATCAGATCCAAAAGCGGTACGCCTCTGCCCGCATATTCACGGGCAATGGACACCACCAAACGCAAATTGGAATTGACCATGACACGGATAGCATCTGCATCCCCACGGGCGCAGTCTGCCGCCAATTTCCGCTCCTGCTCCGGTGTAAGAATGGGATACTGCCGTATCTCCCTGAGGTACTGACCCATGTCATCCTCAAAGATTGGTATATTCTCTTTTTCGGCAACCCCTTGGGTCATTACTTCGTTCCTTTGCTTTCTTTTAGTTTGTTCCGGAATGCCAGCAGATCATCGTCGCTTTCGATCTGCTTGGTCTGCGTGGCGCCACGAATGGTGTCCACACAATCGCGAAAAGCCTTTTCATTTGCCGGTCCTTGCTGCTGTTGGCAAATGCCGGTGATATGGGACATTTCCTCCGATGTCAGATCAGACAGAATACCCAGACTCACATCCAGACCCTGATTGTGGCGCTGGCAAAGCTGATCATAGACCTTGCCCAGCAGCGGTACGGTAAATTGACCGCCCACAAGATTACCGCTGATATCGATCAGCGTAGGATCACGCAGCGCCATGGCGATCACATTTTCCTCTGCCATAGCAGATTTAATGTTGTCATAGCGAATACTGCGGCTCTCCGGTTGACGGGCGCGCGCAGGCGCAAGATCGATTTTTTCCTGCTTTTTTCTTTCCCGTGCCATACGGCGCTTGTATGCCTTTTTGACTTCCATTTCCATGGCTTCAAAGCTGATCTTACCAGCCTCTGCGATCCGATGACCGTAGATCTCACGCTGGACAGCACTGCCCAATGTGGAGATCAGCTCCGCCGCTTCATGAATAAAGCGCACACGCTGGTCGTCCTCTCGCAAATCATACTTTTTGGCAATGCCATTCAGCTGGTATTCCACCCGGTTTGCAGAATCCTCCAGCAAAAGTTTAAACTTGTCCGCACCGAATTTGTGCAGGAATTCATCCGGGTCTTTGGCATCCTTCATCTGCAGCACTTTGACCTGCAGACCAGCCTTTTCCAGCATGGGGATCGCCCGTTGGGCAGCACGCTGACCGGCTTCGTCACTGTCGTAGGTCAGTACCACCTGCTCCGTGTAACGGCTGAGCAGCGTTACCTGTTCCTCGGTCAGACTGGTGCCGAGAGATGCCACTGCATTGTCAAAGCCATACTGATGCAGCGTTACCACATCGATATTGCCCTCCACCAAAATAATGATGGGCAGCTTTGTCTTTTTCGCAAAATTCAGTCCAAAGAGATTTTTCCGTTTGTTAAAGATAATGGTCTCGTTGGAATTGAGGTACTTAGGTTTGGAATCGTCCAGCACACGACCGCCAAAACCAATCACATTTCCCCGGACATCAAAAATGGGGAACATCAGTCGGTTACGGAAACGGTCATAGATGCGTCCGTTTTTCTCACCCACCAAGTCTGCATCCCGCAGTTCCTGATCGGTGTAGCCCTTCTTGCGCATGGCATCTACAAGAGCGTTCCAGCTATTGGGGGCAAAACCGATGCCGAAGCTGGTGACGATTGCCTTAGTAAGACCACGCTTTTGCACATATTCCAAACATTCTTTTCCCGTGGGGGCAAACAACTGCTGATGGAAGAAACGGCCTGCCTCTTTCATCAGCGCCCAAAGGCGCTCCTGCTTGCGGTAGCGGCTCTGATACTGCTCGTCCTCCGGCACTTCCATGCCGGCTCGCTTCGCCAGCGAACGCACCGCATCCGGGTAACTCAGCCCCTCCAGCTCCATCACAAAGTTGATGGCGCCGCCGCCCTTGTGGCAGCCAAAGCAGTAGTAAATGCCCTTGTCCGGCGCAACGGAGAAAGAAGCCGTCTTTTCCCCATGGAACGGACACAAGCCAAACATATTACTGCCGGAACGCTTCAAATTTACATGTTGTCCAACCACATCCTCGATGGGGTTTCGTGCCAGCAGTTCATCAATAAATGAGGGTGGGAATGCCATAGGTAACGCCTCCTTTCATAACGATCAAATTATTATAACATATCCTCAACGAACATTCCAGCCCATTGGGATAAAAAGTTCTGTATATTTGTCCACTGCGTAGTGGTCGGTCATGCCGGCGATATAATCGCAGACGATCTGCTCCATGCCGTCAAAAGACATTTGGGGCTGGAAGTCCACAGGCAGCGCCTCGGGGTGGTTGTAATAATGCTCATACAGCCGCTTCAGCATGTCCTTCGCCTTTACTTCCTCTCCCTTGACCACGGGGTTGAAGTAGACTTTTTCAAACATAAAGCCACGCAGATCATCCAGCGCTTTCTCCACCTTGGGAGAAAGGGTCACAGCCCCAGCTTCCCGGGAGGTCAGGATCATATCACAAACCAGCGTGTCAATGCGATGGGAATGGTTTTTGCCCAGCACCCGGGAAATCTCCTGAGGAATATCCTCGTTGGTCAGCACACCGGCTCGCATAGCATCGTCAATATCGTGATTGACATAGGCAATCCGGTCTGCCCAACGGACGATCTGTCCTTCCATTGTCTGGGGAATATGTCCGCCGGTATGGCCCAGGATACCCATACGGGTCTCATATGTCAGATTCAGGCCTGCGCCGCCGTTTTCCAGTATATCCACAACACGCAGGCTCTGCTCGTTATGGCGAAAATCCTTGCCAATGCACTCAGAAAGGGCATGCTCACCGGCATGACCGAAGGGTGTATGACCCAGATCGTGACCCATGGCGATGGCTTCAGCCAAATCCTCATTCAGCCGTAAGCCACGGGTGATGGTGCTGGCAATTCTTGCCACTTCCAGAGTATGGGTCATGCGGGTGCGGTAATGGTCGCCCTCCGGCTGGAGAAACACTTGGGTCTTATGCATCAGCCGGCGAAAAGACTTACAATGCACCACACGGTCAATATCCCGCTGGAAATTGGTGCGCACATCATTTTCCTCCGCCGCTTCCTGCCGGAGTCTGCCCCTGCTCTCGTCGGAAAAAGCCGCCTTTATATCCAGACGGTTATGCTCATCCCGCTCCAAAGATTCACGGATCGTCATTGTGCTTCCTCCTTATCCACCGGAAATGCCCGATACTCCTGCCCGGTTTCCATGCCTTCCACAGTGCCGGCGGTCATATCAGTGATCTTATCCAAAAACGCTTGGGCTTGGGGTTGCGCCACCAAAATCTCCAGCTCCACTTCTGAGCCGAATTGGGTGTCACGGATTACTGCGCCAAAAGCCTCCGCCTCCAGCTTGACACGCTCGTAGAAGTTATAAGGGCAAGGTATGTACAGTACAGACCATACTCGTTTCATGGAACGACCGGCAGCATCAATGGCGATCTTTGCGCCCTTGGTATAGGCGCGAACCAGTCCCCCGGCGCCCAGCAGCGTACCGCCAAAGTACCGGGTGACCACGCAGACGATATTGTATAGCTCCTCCCGCTGCAGCACCTGCATCATGGGGTTGCCGGCAGTGCCGCCGGGCTCGCCGTCGTCAGAAAAACGCATGGCGCCGTCACGAATCACATACGCCCAGCAATTATGGCTGGCATCGTAGTGCTGCTTTTTCATCTCCTGAATTTTAGCAAGCGCCTCTTCTTCCGTTTCCACCAGCCACACTCTGCCAATAAATCGGGACTTCTTTTCCACAAATTCGGCTTCCCCGTATCCACTTGGTACAAGGTATTCGTCCACGTCAATGCTCCTTCGTTACATATTCTTTCAGTTTTCCGTAAAGGATGGGGTCAAGGATGGTTTCCACCACGATGCCATCGCCGGTATAGTCCATACTCAGCACTTGGGCATTGCTGTGCAAAGTATCCACCATGCCGCCCATGGAATACGGCAGCGTTACCGTTACATGATGTCGGCTGTGACCTAAAGCATTTTCAATAGCTTTAAGCAGCGCATCCATTCCCACGCCCTGCTTGGCGGAGATTTTCACCACATCCTCGCCAATGGGAATATCCTCGGGACTGACAAGGTCTGCCTTATTATAGCAGCGCAGGACTTTCGTGCCGGGTTTTGCCAACTTGCCGATCAGGCTGTCTACCACCTGAATATGTTCCTCCCGGTTGGGGTCGGCAGAATCAATCACATGCAGCAATAAATCTGCGTATTCCAGTTCCTCCAGCGTTGCCCGGAAGGCATCCACCAGATGGTGGGGCAGCTTGGCGATAAAGCCAACTGTATCCGACAGTACCACTTCCAGATTATCAGAAACACGCAGCTGCCGGGATGTGGTATCCAGAGTATCAAACAGACGGTTATTCGCAGGAATTCCCGCATCGGTCAGCTGGTTCAAAAGCGTAGATTTGCCTGCATTGGTATAACCCACAATAGCTACCACCGGCACGGAATTTTTCATTCTGCGCTCCCGCTGAACACCACGGACATGCCGCACCTGCTCCAGCTCATTTTGCAGCCGGGCGATCCGCTCCCGGATATGCCGGCGGTCAGATTCCAATTTGGTTTCGCCGGGGCCACGAGTACCGATACCGCCACCCTGCCGGGAAAGGCTTGCGCCCATACCGGACAGCCGGGGCAGCAGATATTTGTACTGCGCCAGCTCCACCTGCAGTCTGCCCTCTTTGGTCTTTGCACGCTGGGCAAAGATGTCCAAAATCAGCGCACTTCTGTCCAGCACAGTGACACCCAAAATCTCCTCCAACGCACGGATATGACCGGGCGAAAGTTCGTTGTCGAACACCACCATGCTAGCCTCGGTAAACTCCGCCAGCATCCGCACTTCCTGCGCCTTTCCCTCACCGATAAAACTGTGGGCATCCGGCGCATGGCGATTCTGCAGGATCTTACCGGTGCAGAAACCGCCGGCAGTTTCCAGCAGCGCCTCCAGCTCCCCCAGGGTCTCATCTGTAGCTGTCTGTTCTTTTTTGAAGCAGTCGGCATTCAGTCCCACAAGGACTGCCCGTTCCTGCACTTGTTCGCCAAAATTCGTTTCCATACATTCTCTCCAAACAGGTACTATTTCCCCATTTTTGCATTATGTTTTATTATATCACATAACACTGCCATAACACAACCGTTTTCCTATGTAAAAAATGTATTTTTTCAAAGAAAAAAGCCCACGCCATATAGGCGTAGGCTTTATATCTTACTTCAGATTGAAGCGCTTGTTGAAACGATCAACACGTCCACCGGTGTCAACCAGCTTCTGCTTGCCGGTATAGAAAGGGTGGCACTTGGAGCAAATTTCCACACGGATATCCTGCTTGGTAGAGCC
>JAZRQK010000058.1:0-59623 GCA_045649665.1 Faecousia sp.
CAGAAACTTCGCATGTCAAAGCATGCTCGTTTCTTGCCGACCGCTGCCACTCGCTCTGGTCGCTGTATCCGCCACAGGCGGCGCTCCCATCGCTCCCCCATGGTTGGCATGACTGTCTCTGTGGCTGTTGCCGTTGAGGAAAGCCTGAAGTAATTGTAATTACAAAATAACCCCGGGAACTTAAAGTTCCCGGGGTTTTCTTATTTCAGAATGTCAGCAAGCAGTTCCTTGCCCTCTGTGTCCAGCTGGGACACTTCATTATATAGGCTATGGTAGAATGCTTCTGCGGCAGCTTTTCGCTGCAACGCCAGCTCTCTGCCCTTCTGGGTATAAAAACGATCATAGAGTTTTTCCAGTTTGAATTTATACTCCCGGAAAAAGGAGGAAACTTCCCCCTGCGAGCCGTCTGAGATGCTGCCATCGGCATTTCTGGTATAAAGCGGGTCACTGACTGTGCCTTTATAAACCAGCGTTCTGGCAACACCGATTGCACCGGCTACATCCAGCTTGTCCGCATCAAAGAGGATTTTTGCTTCCAAACTTTGCGGCTGATCATTTTTCCGGAATCTGTGGGTGCGGATACAATCACGCACCTGACCGGCAAATTCTGCAGAAAAACCATTGTCAATCAAAAAGCCATAAGCCTTTTCACTGCCTACAGCAGCGTGACACAGACTAGGATCCCTGATCTGCTCCGGACGGGCAATATCGTGAAGCAGACAAGCAGCAATGAGAATATCATAATCTACACCCTGCTCCTGCCGGGCGATCACCAAGGCATTATCCAGCACCCGGTAGATATGTTCCCTGTCGTGGGCGCTATCCGCCATACAGGAAAGCATGTAGCTTTCCAATTGTTCATAGGTAGCAGTTTTCATAGTCCGCCTCTTATTACTCGCTTAGATATTGCTCCCATTGGTAGGTATCCGTTTTCCACTTTAAATTCCAGGCTTCACGGATCGCGCGGCACATCAATGCCAGCTTTTGCTGCATGATGGGATTTTGGAAAACTTGCCCGTTATCCGGCAGCATCGCCTGCTGGAACAGATATGCCCGATCTTCTTCTGCAGAAGTCATCGCTTCTCTGGACGCAAATGCCATAGTTTCACCGGTCAGATAGCTATCGGAGTATGTGGCTTCATCTGCGTAAACGAAGCCCTCCGGATTCAAGGAACTCCATTCGCTGTATGCGGAAGTCTCATTCATGACATACTCGTCAATGATTTTGCCCAAGCACTTGGTAAACTCTGCGGTAATATCCGCATGGGCAGAAATGGCAATATAGGCATTATCCTGATACCAATATGTGGCAGAGCCAATTTGGTTATCCACACTGCGCACGATGCAAACACGAACCGGTTTTTCCGCAAGGCTTCTGATAAATGCACGTGGGAAGAAAGTCAGAATCTGCTCCAATTCATCCATGGCATCGTTGATCTGGGGGACAAGATATTCCGCATCCAGCAGATGACCGGTGGAATATTTCGCCGCATTTTTCCAGACACGCATGGTCACACCGTAGGTGTTGCTGAGTCGTTCTGCCCGATCCTCGCATGCTTCCAGTCCATCTTCGTCAGGAGATTGAGCAGTATACAGCGTACCCAAACAATATTCGCCATCTTCTACAACAGACATACTGGGATCCCATCGAAGCAGGATATTTGCGCCGGTCTGCGCATCCGTAGTCAAGACCCATACACAGCTTGACCATCTGTCTGCCAAAATCTGTCGGGGCATACCGATGCCGGTTACCGTTACTTCACCGGTCTTTGTTCCGGGATCCAGCATATATAAGCTGAAAGTCATGCCGGTCTCATCCCCTGCATATCCAACGATACCGCCCAATTCCAGTACGGATGCCAATTGTGTATCCACCTGCATATCCATAGGCGTACCATCCCGGAAGCCAACAACACTCTGTTGGACAACGCCTTCCTGGCGCAATGCAAGATACATATTTTCATAGGTGTAGACCGCATCTACATCATTATCCGCAACGATTGTCTGTCCGTTTTCCGACGACAGATAGTGGACATTGATATGGTTATCGATATCCTCGATATAGCAAGCTACAACATCGCCATTAAAATAAGCGCCCAACAGCTTTTGCTCCACGCAATCGTGGGATTTGATCAGCCTGGAAATTTTGTGTTCTGTTTCCATCACACGGATCTGACCGGTAGTGCAATAGAATATCTCGCCGCCGTCGGCAGAAATCACCGGATCGCCGGTCATATCCTCCGGCATGTCCACCTCGTCTGACAGCTGCAGCTGGGGATCGAGGAACACTACCTTATGGGTCTGCGGATCATAGTAAGCAAAGCCACCGTGGGTCGTTTGCCAGCAAGCATTCTCCAATGACAGATCCACCGGCAGTTCCGCAGTTGCGCCAATGTCGTAATCCGTACCGCTCAAAACAGTCAGCTTGGTCTTTCCATCTGCGCACTGCGCCAGCAAAAGCTTATCACCAATGGCAGAGAGCCAGCTATAACCGGTGCCGGGCAAATCATATCTGCGCACTGCGCCGCCGGTAGCTTGCTCAATGGCGCTGTGTTCCTGATACAGCTCCGGCGCAGTTGTTTCCGTTGCCTCGGTAATCTCCGTATCCGGTTCCCTGTTTGTGCATCCGGTCAGCAACAGACCCAGCAGCATAAACACAATCCAAAATCGTTTCATATCACTGTCTCCTGGCAAGTGTGTAGTCATCACCCTGTCTGTAATAAGGGCAATGCTCTTTCCGGGAGGATAAGATTCGATACACCTCATCCTCATCCAGATCCATCATGCAGTAGTACTCGTCATACTCTTCGTCATAATCATAATACCAACAGGTATCACATTCACTGGTGACCATAGCACTCTCCTAGATAACGGCTAATGTCAAAGGGTTTGATTTTCTCATCCTTCCGCAGATACAGCGGATGATGGGGATGTCCCTTTTTACTGACTGCGCCGGCGCAGTACCACTGCGCGCCGTACTGCTCACCCACCTGCAGCATATCCTGCAGACAGTCCAGCAGATAATCTCTTTTTTCAATAATCGTTCCCCAGGCTGCCCACACCGCTGGCCGTTTGGAAATGGAAAGCACATAGCGAAAGGCTTCCAGATTTTCCTTATGTAACGCATAGTTACACTGCTTTTCCATGGCATCCGGATCTGTGGCTCGTTGGGCATACACATTGAACATAACAAAGCTGTCAAAACCGTTTCCCAAAGCGATCCGCTCCACAGATTTCAAAGTATTGTCCAAGTCATCCGGACGGGCGGTGGACGGATTGATGCCAATGCAGATCAGGGGATTTTTGCCCCTTGTACCTAAGATATAGCGGTACTCGGAGTAAAAGTTGGGGGCATACAGCCATTTATTGATGTCATATTCGTCGCTGGGTGTGTTTGCCGCAGCCAACGCCTGGTCAAATGTGACCAGTTCCAGCTGTGCAGTTGTTCCCTTTGGTATATGCATACTCGCTCCTTACGCCCAAAGGACACAATCTACGGGAATATCAAATTCCTCTGTCTCCAAATGGGGCAATACCTGAAAATCATAGCAAAGCGCTACGGTAGGATGCTCCGGCTCTCGAGCCAGAAACTTGTCATAAAAGCCGCCGCCGTAACCGATCCGGTGTCCCTCTTTATCAAAAGCCACACCGGGCATCAGCACAAGGGCATGGGGATCATTTGCCACCGGCTCGTCTGCGATGGGTTCCGGAATGCCCATGTCGCTGATCTCCAAACCGGACATATCGGTTATGTAGATAAACCGCATCTCATCGCCGTATACTTTAGGCACGGCAACCGCTTTCCCCTCTGCCAATGCACGCTCCAGCATAGGTACGGTGCGCACCTCCTGATTATAGGGCAGGTAGCCATAGATAGTCTTGGCATTTTTGTATTGTTCTGTAGCTGCAAACAGCTCGCCCAGCTTTTGGCTGGAAGCTTGGATCTGCTGCTCGGTCATGGCACGCTTCTGCTCCCGAATCTGCTTGCGAAGTTGCTTTTTATCCATTATGCTCCTCCTTGGGGTACTTCTTGTACAAACGGAACCACAGCAGCACTGCTGCCTGACCGGGAATACCCAGCAGGAACAGTTTCCACATATTGATGTGAAAAAACACCAGTAGTGTCATATACAAGCTTAAAAGGCTGCCCCATACAATGGCAGAGATCAAAACCTGATTCCAGCGGAAATCCCGCCATGCAGAACGCAGGCTGAGCAACACAATGGCATTGGCAGGAATGGCATAAACAAACGCCATCCAGCTTTTGGGAATTCCAAAGGTAGAGATCACCACAAACAAAAGCAGCGCCACAAACCACACCAGCACTGTGGACAAGCCCAAAATGATCAGCTTGTTTGCTTTGCGTTTCAGGGTCTTTTCCACCGCTTTTTCCATAGCACGTTCCACCTTGCCCAGATTACCGGGCAGCTCATTGGGGTCTACCAGCAGGTCATTGACAGATACCTCAAACAACTCCGCCAGCTGCGCCAACGTCAGCACATCCGGCACAGAGTCACCCCGTTCCCATTTGGATACGGCTTTGTCAGAATAATTCAGTTTTTCCGCAAGTCCTGCCTGGGTCATGCGCATGGATTTGCGGTAGGCGGCAATATTGGCGCCTATTTGCTGTTTCAGCTTCTCGTCGTCCATAGTTATCCTCCGAGCTATAATCGCGTATATTTTAACAGATTTTCAGCATGATTGCAACAAAAAAAGGACGACCGGTATGGTCGTCCTTTTAATCATCGGGAAATAGTTTCTCGGAGCAGTATTTGACGATAGCGCCACGGGTGACGATACCGATGAATGTATCCTTATCGTCTACCACCGGAACAAAGTTCTGCGTGCTGGCTCTGCGAACAAGATCCTGCATATCGGTGGTAACTCGCACCGGGATATTATCCCGTCGGCGGGATATTTCCATGATCTTCCGTGCCTCTGCCTGCCGCATGTCCATGTAGCAAAGATTTTTCATTGCCCACAGCAGATCACCCTCCGTCAAAGTACCCCGATATTCACCACGCTTATTCAGGATCGGCAGGGATGCGTAACCTGCAGTCTCCATTTTTTCCAAGGCCTGACGGATAGTATAGTCATCATATAAGAAGGCGCACATGGCCTTCGGAGTTAAAAAGAATAGGATATTGTTCATGGCCGCTCCTTTACTGCGCTGCTTTGGCGGCAACAGCCACCTATCATATTATAGCATAGATTTGCACAGAAAGGACAAAACTTATTGTGAACATTTCTTTTTTAGCGCCGAATTTTTACCCTTGTTTTTGTGCAGTTTGCACAATCTCCCTGCCGTAGACTCGTTTTCTACCGGCAAGAGCCTTATAAAATGCCCATTTAGGGTGACTCTACCGTTATGCAATGATACGCTATATCCATCATACAGGAGGCGATGACTATGAAACGAATTAAACTTTCCGACAGGACACTGCCAAACTATTCCAAGGGTGAAGAGGTCATGAATATGGTCACACACATTGTAGGCGGCGGCCTTGGTGTTATCATATTGATGGCTTGCTTGGCAAAAGCAGTGTTGGTTGGTAACGCATTGGATATGGTGGGCAGCTTAATATACGGCATTTCCATGACCGCATTATATGCGGTTTCCAGTGTTTACCATGGCATGTTCCCCTGCACCGGCAAAAAAGTCATGCAAGTAATTGACCACTGTACTATATACTTTCTCATCGCCGGCACTTATACGCCAATCCTGTTATCCGCTTTCGTCCCCCGCTATCCCTTGCTGGGATGGGGCATGTTGCTGAGTCAGTGGATTCTTGCTTGCGGTGCAGCCACATTGACCGCTATTGACCTGCGGCGGTATCGTGTTCTGTCTATGACCTGCTACATCCTAATGGGATGGGAGATTATGTTGTTTTTACCGCAAACAATCGAATTATTGGGCAGCAGCGGATTTTTTCTTCTCCTTGCCGGCGGCATAACCTATACCATTGGCGCAATCCTATACGGCATCGGCGCTAAGAAGCCCTGGTATCACAGCGTGTTTCATATCTTTGTGGTACTGGGTAGTTTGCTGCAATTTCTAGCGATCATTATATTCGTAATATAATGGCATAGTTTAATACTGTGAACGAGTGTATTGACACAATTAATGTCAACTGATATATTAGAGCATATCAATTATATCCATTAGGAGGGAATCACTATAAAAAAAACACTTGCTCTTACCTTGGCGCTGCTGATGGCACTCGCTCTGTTTGCCGCCTGCGACAAGGCACCTCCAACTGAAGATCCCATTGAAACCACCGTGGATGTCAACACCCCTCTCAGCGACGGTAAAACTTTGAAAGTTCTTGCCATTGGCAATAGCTTTTCCAACAATACAACAAAGTATCTGTATGATATCGCCAAGGCGCAGGGTGCTACCGACATTGCCATCGGCAGGCTCTATATCAGTGGTTGCTCTTTGCAGGCCCATGTTTCCAATGCCGAGTCCAATGCACCGGCTTATGAGTACTCCAAGAACACCGACGGCAACTGGAACTCTATTAATTCAGCCACCCTGCTTTACGCGCTGCAAGATGAAGATTGGGATATTATCACTTTGCAGCAGAACAGCGGCAACTCCGGCAAGGCAGATACTTTTAATCCTTCTTTAGAACTGTTGATCGACTATGTCAACAAGAACAAGACCAACCCAAATGCGCGGCTTGTTTGGAATATGACCTGGGCGTACCAGACCGGTTCTACCCAAAGCGGATTTGCTGGTTACAATAATGATCAGATCACTATGTATAAAGCAATTTTGGATGCCGTTCAGACCACCATCATCCCCAACAAAAACATCGCTGGTGTGATCCCTGTTGGCACCGCAGTACAGAACGCCCGTACAAGCTTTATCGGCGACAATCTGACCAAGGATACCTATCATCTGAATGACCTTGGTTGTGTCTTAGGCGCTTACGCCTGGTATACATACTTTATCGGCCAGCCTTTGGAAACTGTAAATTTAGAGAGCATTCCCGGTCAACCCATTACTGAGCAAGAGCGTGCCGTGATCAAGGAAGCTGTTAACGCTGCTCTGGAAACCCCCTACGCGATCACCGAATCTGCAAACAAGTAATACAACATAAGAAAGCGGTCTGTTGCCCAAAGCAACAGACCGCTTCTTTTTATTGTTATTCTTCCTCGTATGCGTCCAAAAGGGATGTTTTGGTAGCTTCGGCGATCTCCTCGCCTGCCATGCACTGGGCAAACTGTGCGCCGGTCATGGTCTCGTTTTCCAGCAGGAAATCCACCACACGCTGCAGCTTTTCGGAATCCTTTTGCAGAATCTGCTTGCACTGTTCGTATGCACGGTCAATAATGATTTTCACTTCATCATCAATAGTGCCGGCTACCTTTTCAGAATAGCTCTTGGTACTTTGATAATCTCTGCCGATAAACAACTCACCGCCGCCGGTATACGACACCGTTCCCAGTGTGTCGCACATGCCATAGCGCGCCACCATATCACGAGCCAGCTTAGATGCCCGGTCAATGTCATTGGATGCACCGGTGGAAATATCCTGCAGGAAAACATCCTCTGCCACACGACCGCCCAGCAAGCCAACGATTCGCTCGTACATCTCATTACGGGTCAGGTGGTCGCTATCCTCCATAGGCATTGTCCATGTCAGACCCAAGGCATTGCCACGGGGAATAATGGAGATCTGATGCACCGGGTCATGGGTGGGCAGGCTATGCATAGCCACCGCATGTCCGGCTTCATGGATCGCTGTCAGCCGACGATCACGCTCCAGGCGAGCACGGCTGCGTTTCTCCGGGCCGGCAAGGATTTTCATCATGGCATCGTTAATATGCTGCATGTTCAGTACCTGCATATCCTCACGAGCTGCCATGATCGCTGCCTCATTGAGCAGATTGCTCAGATCGGCGCCGGTAAAGCCGGCAGTTGCCAGCGCAACCGTCCGCAGATTCACAGAGTCATCCAGACGCTTATCCTTGGCATGCACTTTCAGGATCTCCTCACGACCCTTGGCATCCGGGGGATTCACATGGATCTGACGGTCAAAACGACCGGGGCGCAGCAATGCCGGATCCAAAATATCCACACGGTTGGTAGCGGCAAGGACAATGACACCCTCGGTACGGCTGAAGCCGTCCATTTCCACCAGCAACTGGTTCAGTGTCTGCTCTCTTTCATCGTGGCCGCCGCCCAAACCTGAGCCACGCTTACGGCCAACCGCATCGATCTCATCAATAAAAATGATCGCAGGCGCTACACGCTTTGCCTGATCGAACAAGTCACGGACACGGCTTGCGCCTACGCCCACGTACATCTCCATAAAGTCAGAGCCGGAGATGGACAGGAATTGCACATCTGCTTCGCCGGCCACCGCTCTTGCCAGCAGGGTCTTACCCGTACCGGGAGGGCCAGCAAGCAGAATTCCGTGAGGGATCCGGGCGCCGATGGCTGTAAACTTCTCCGGCTCACGAAGGAAGTCTACCACTTCCTGCAGTTCTGCTTTTTCCTCGTCAACACCTGCCACATCGGCAAATGTCACTTTCTTGTTGTCCGGCTGACCGTTGATGGTTCTTGCCTTACCAAAATTGTTCATGGGGTTATTGCTGTTGGCTCTGCCAACCAAAACGATCCACAGAATGATCAGCACTGCGCCTGCCAGGAAAATCGGCAGGAAGTAATCCAGCGGCGACTGCTCCTCTCTGGGAACAAAATCATAGCTCTCCAGCACACCGGATTCCGTCTGCGTCTGCAGTGTCTGCCACATATCCTGACGGAAACCCTCCGGGTCAGCCAAAGGCGCTTTGATGGAAGTGTTTCCATTATATTCGGTATGAAGCACCAGATAGATCGTATTTTCCTCTACCACAAAACTGCGCACTTGTTCTTTATTGAACAGCTCTACGATCTGAGAATAGGACAGCTGCTCCGACTTGTCGGAAAACCATCCCATGATCAGGGAAAATGCCACTACCAAAATAGCAGCATAAATTAATATGGTCGTGATTTTATGCTTTTTCAAAATTGGTCTCCTTATTGATATGCTTCGGGTTTCAATACACCCACAAAAGGCAGATTGCGGTATCCTTCGTCAAAGTCCAAGCCGTAGCCAACCACGAATTCATTGGGAACTGTGTAGCCAATGTAATCCGGTACGAGAGTCACCTTGGGATTTCTGCGCTCCGGCTTATCCAGCAGCGTGCAGATCTTAATGGATGCCGGCTCTTTGCTCATCAAATAATCGTATGTGAATTGCAGAGAGTTGCCGGTATCAAAAATATCCTCCAAGATGATCACGTGGCGATCCTTGATATCAACAGAAATGTCCATCTTTACGCACATTTCCTTGGACACAGTTCCCTGATAAGAAGAAAGACACATAAAATCGATCTGGCAAGGAATGTTGATGTACTTCATCATATCGCCGAAGAAAACCACAACACCCTTCAAAACACCGATAAGGATCGGATTCTTATCTGCATATTCCTCTGACAGTATCGCAGCCAATTCTTTGACCTTTGACTGGATCTGCTCCTGACTCAAAAGAACCTTCTGAATATTGCTTAACATAATGGACCTCCCATTGATCGCACTTTTCTATTTCTCAGCTACCGCTGGGTCATATTGTTTCAAAGCGAATACGAACCGCTGGCAACACTGTCGCCGCCCGTTCCAAATTTACGCCGATCCCATGCACTCCAAGCACGCCATCATCATCGGCAATCACCGCAATGGTGTTTCGCTTAGCAGCAGGGATTTTCTTGTCTATAAACAGTTTTTTTAATTCCCGGGTGCCGCCGTTTAACCGCATGGTATCCCCCGGCATTCTTGCCCGCAAACACAGGTTATCTTTCGGCAATACCGCAAAGCTATCCGCACTGGAATTGCAGTCTTGTGCCGGAGAAACGATTACCCGTAATCCCAGTGCAGGCAGTTCTACCTGACAAGGGCAGCTTAGGCAGACCGTTTCAATGGTATCCTGCCGAGTCAGTTTTTCTAATGTATCATAATTTCTTTGGATCGTCACACCGCCGGGAAACGCCGCTTTTGCCGATGGTTTTTGGGAGAAAACCAATTTCTCTGCCAGTGCAATATGCTCTGATTCCGGCTCCGGAACACCGCAATCCTCCAAAAATTTACCCAACGACCGGACTCGCACCGCTGCCGGGGCATTACGCAGCTGCTCCACAGTGACGGGCATCTGCTCCGCCATATCCGCCAACGCCGCCTCATCCTGCCGCAGCCGTAACGCCATGGCGGATACATTCTGCGCCAACTGGGGATTTTCCTGCGTCAGCAAAGGCATCACATGATGCCGCAGCCGATTGCGCAAAAAATGATCGGTTTCGTTGCTGCTGTCAGTAATATACGAAAGATGGTACTCCGCCAGAAAATCCTCCACTTCCCGTCGAGTGATTTCCAACATAGGGCGAATCAGTCTGCCATTAATCGGCGCTATACCACCCAAGCCACGCAACCCCGTACCTCTGACCATGTGCATCAGCACGGTTTCTGCGTTATCATCTGCAGTATGGGCAGTGGCAATTTTACCGGGCAGTGTCTGCAAAAATGCATATCTGGCATCCCGTGCCGCCGCCTCCAAGCCTTTCTTTCCGGCTTTTACTTCCCCAGCGCCTACATGCAGTTCAATATCATACTGCCGGCAAAACGAGCGCACAAAGCTTTCATCCTCGTCCGATTCCTCGCCACGAAGCTTGTGGTTAAAATGGGCGGCGGAAACTGTAATGCCAAGCTTGTCCCGGAGCAGATACATGGCAAACAGCATAGCCACGGAATCTGCGCCACCGGACACTGCGCATACCACTGCATCCCCGGCTGTTACCATCTGATAACGGCGCAGGAACGATTCCAGCTTATTCAGCATGCTTCCACTCCCGGTCGGTAAAGGTTTGATACTGGGGAATCCACTGCAGCTTAACCGTACCCACTTCGCCATGACGGTTTTTGGATACGATACACTCAGCAATTCCCTTATCCTCGGAATTTTCGTTGTAGTATTCATCACGGTAGAGGAACAAAACCTCGTCCGCATCCTGCTCGATAGCGCCGGATTCACGCAGGTCAGAAAGCATAGGACGCTTGTCCGTACGGCTTTCCGGTCCACGGGACAGCTGGCTCAAACAGATCACCGGAACATTCAGTTCCTTTGCCATGATCTTTAGGCTTCTGGAAATATCACTGACCACATTCACACGGCTCTCGCCGCCCTTGCCATAACCGGAGCCGTTCATCAACTGCAGATAGTCGATGATCACCAGCCCCAGGTTTTCCACACGGCGGCACTTTGCGTTCATTTCCGCAACTGTGATTGCCGGGTTGTCGTCTACACGAATATCAGTCTGGCTCAGCGCAGCAGATGCCATGCAGAGCTTGCTCCACTCATCCTCGGTCAGCTTACCGGTAGCCATTTTCTGACCGTCCACAAAGCTTTCAATAGACAGTAAACGCATAGCAAGCTGCTCCCTGGACATTTCCAAAGAGAACATTGCCACTGTCTGCTTATACTTCTTTGCCACATTCAGCGCCAAGTTCAGCGCAAAGGCGGTCTTACCCATAGCCGGACGGGCAGCCAGCAACACAAGGTCAGATTTATTCAAACCGTTGATCTTTACATCCAGATCACGCATGCCGGTAGACAAGCCGGGGATCGCAGAATCCGACTGGCTCAATTCCGTCAGACGGTCAAAAACCTTATGCAAGGTGGTGCCGATATGCTCCAAAGAATCTCCACGCTCGCCTTTGCGCAGAGCGTAGATCTTCTTTTCTGCGCTTTCCAGAATCTCTGCCGGTGTGCCTACTTGATTGTAGACCGTTTCAGAAATATCCGTAGCCGCATCTGCCAGCCCACGGAGCATTGCTTTATCCCGCACGATATTGGCATAGCGCACTGCGTTGGCAGCTGTGGGGGTGATCTCCATCAGCTGCAGAATGTAACTCCGGGAGTCCTCTCTATGGACACCCAATTCTTTCATTTTATCCAGAACCGTTACCGGGTCGATGGTCTGGGAGAAATTAAACATGGTGTAGATGGTTTCGTAGATCTCACGATTCTGCTGCAGGTGAAAATCCTCGGGACGCAGGATGCCGATAATATCCGTCAGACAACGGCTATCGATCAGGATCGAGCCCAGAACCGCCTGCTCTGCCTCCAGAGATTGGGGCAGTTGTCTTGCCATCAGTTCGTTCTCCATGTCGCTTCTCCTTTCTTTCTAATTCAAAATTTTTGGTCAAGCTTCCTCGATCTTAACAGTCAGCGGTGCGGTGATCTCATAGCCAAGCTTGCACTGCACAGTATAAGTGCCAACACTCTTGATCTGATCTGCGATCACGATTTTCCGCTTATCCAGCACGATGCCGGACTTTTCTTTCAATGCATCCGCAATTTCCTGGTTGGTAACAGAGCCGAACAGACGGCCTGCGCCGCCGCCCTTGGCGGTAACAGTCAGGGTCATTTCACGGAGCTTGTGAGAAATCTCCAGTGCCTCGGCACGCTCCTTAGCTGCCTTTTCTGCAGCGGCCTTATCATTCATTTTCTTGGTGTTCATGGCATCAGCCGTAGCCTCCACGGCCAGCTTTCTGGGCAACAGGTAGTTTCTTGCATAGCCGTCGGATATCTCCAACATCTGACCCTTTTTGCCCTTGCCTTTCACATCCTGCAGTAAAATAACTTTCATTTTCGTTCTCCTTATGCTTCGTAGTAATGGTCGATGGCGTCCACCAGACGATCCAGCACCTCTTTGACAGAGCTGCTCTCGATCTGTGCGCCGGCGGTTGCGGTATTACCGCCGCCACCCAAAGGCTCCAATATCATCTGCACATTTGCCTCACCGATGGAACGTCCGGATATAATAACCCGGTCAGCATCGGGATACAGCACAAAGGATGCTGTGATACCGGAAATATTCAGCAGTTCATCTGCCGCCTGCGCTGCCAAGGCACGGGTGGTGCCGCTGTTCAGTGCAGCGATTGCAATCTCCTGACGGTACAACCGGGCAGACTTGATGATCTGATATTTTGCAATGGTATTCTGGAAGTCGTTTTGCATCAGTTTCTTGACTTCCACAGTATCCGCACCTAACTGGCGCAGGTATGCCGCCGCCTCAAAGGTACGCTCACCGGTACGGACATGGAAACTCTTAGTATCCAAAACGATACCTGCCATCAAAGATTTTGCCTCGATAGGAAGTACATCGTTCTTTTCCACTGCATACTGCAAAAGCTCCGTAGCCAGTTCCGATGCCGAGGAGGCATAAGGCTCATGGAAATTAACCACCACGGGTTTGATATAGTCCGCCGCTCTGCGGTGATGATCCACAACACAAACGCGGGGCGCAGATTCCAGCAAGGGGCGGAACTCTACCTGATCCGGGCGGTTGGTATCCACCACCACCAGTGTGCTGCGGTTATCGCAAAGCACCAGCGCCTCCTGGCCGGAGATAAATACATTTTTGTATTCCGGCTCACGGCGGATCTCATCGATAAGATTCTGCGCCGCATTATTTTCAAGGTCCAGCACAATATGCGCCGGCTTGCCCTTTTTGCGGCACAGACAAGCAATGCCCATTGCTGCGCCCACTGCATCCAGATCCGCAGTCTTATGTCCCATAATGAACACCTGGCTGCTGCCGCCAATCAGCTCCATCAAGGAATTGGCAGTCACACGGGAACGAACTTTACTGCGATGGTCTGTTTCTTTGGTACGACCACCGTAGAAGTTGAAATTCACACGGTCTTTTACCACCGCCTGGTCGCCGCCACGGCTCAAAGCCATTTCGATGGCCAAAGCCGCAAACTCATAACCTTCCTCAAAGGTAGCGCCGTCTACGCCCAAGCCAAAGGAAATAGATGCTGCCAGTCCGGAGGGCGAGGTGATCTCGTGGATATCACCCAACAGGGAGAATTTTGCCTCCATTGCCTGCTTCAGATCCTGTTTTTCCATCACCAGTATAAACCGGTTCTTTTCCAGCCGGCGCAGCAGAGCATGATACCCTTGCGCCCATTTCATGATGGTATTATTCAGCCGGGCATTCAATGCGGAGACCGCCGCCTCGGTCATGTTGCGAGTCAGTTCCTCGTAGTTATCCACCAAGATAATGGACACCACCGGACGAGAACGAATATACTCGTCACGCACCTGATACAGCTCTGTCAAGTCGGACAAATACAATGCGCCCAGCATTTCCGTTGCGGAATCGCCGGTGCGGATCACCGAGCCGTAAACACGGTAACGGCGCTGCGCCATTGTCACATCGTAGGGATACTCTGTCTTGCCCTCAACCAGCCAGTCAGTAACAAAGCCGGGGAGAATGTCCTCCACGTTCTTTTCCGACATAGTATCCTGAAAGCCGGTAAGTTTAATGAATACATCGTTTGCATAGACGATGCCGCCGTCTGACAGCCGCAAAACAAGCATAGGAAACGGCGCTTCCGCACCGCTGACTTGATTGGCTTCATCCGCTGTTCGCTGGATAAACGCCTGCAGCTCCTTGCGCCGATATTTACGCTGCAGAAAATACAAGCCCAGCACCAAAGCCGCCACTACCAACTGGATCACCGCCAGCAGGTATTGACCGAAAACAAGCGCCAAAACACCAAAGCCCAGCATCACAAAAAAATACAGTCCCATACTGGGATTGATAAGCCGCGCAAGCTTCTTTGTCATGACTGTCACCTCCTCAAAGGGGATATGTACCCAATTTAATCAATATTTTATACATTATATCAAATCAGCGGCAAAGGTGCAAGGAAATTTTTGTTTTTTTCTGTGCCTATTTGACGGAAAATAAATGTGTACAAAAAGGGCAAATCGTGGTATAATATTTGTGCGGCGCTCGGGAAGGCGGACCCGGGGCAAATCTAAATTTTATATGATCTTGCAGGCGTTTTCGCTTCAAGGGCAGCGATTCAGGGCTGTTCCGGAGCCGACGGTTGCCTGCTTTGTTGTATCCAAACGAAAGGAGCTATACCATTTGGCTGAAAAATTGAAAATCATTCCTCTTGGCGGTCTGGATGAGATCGGCAAGAATATCACTGTGTTGGAATATGGTCGGGATATGATCGTTGTCGACTGCGGCGTGGGTTTTCCCGATGAAGATATGTACGGTGTGGATCTGGTGATCCCGGACTTTTCCTACCTTGTGCAAAACGCAAAAAAGCTGCGTGGCATGTTCATTACCCACGGTCATGAGGATCACATCGGCTCTATCCCCTACTGTATGCAGCAGGTGGTCTGTCCCATTCACGGCACAGCTATGACCAACGGTCTTATCAAATTGAAACTAGAGGAACATCGCATCGCAGATAAGGTAAAGCTGATCACCCACAAACCCGGCGATGTGGTCAAGGCCGGCTGCTTTACCGTTGAATTCATCCACGTGAACCACTCCATCGCCGATGCGGTGGCTTTTGCGATCCACACCCCGGTGGGTACTGTGGTTATGACCGGCGACTTTAAGATCGACCCCACCTCTAAGGACGGCATGATCGATCTCGCCCGATTGGGTGAACTGGGCAATCAGGGTGTTCTGGCGCTGCTGTGCGATTCCACCAACGTGGAGCGGCAGGGCTATACCCCCAGTGAGAACATCGTGGCGGAGGGATTGGATCGTCAGTTCAAGAACTGCGATCAGCGGATCGTGGTTACTACCTTCGCTTCCAACATGCACCGCATTCAGGCTGTGCTTGCTACCGCCCACCGCTACGGCAGAAAGGTAGCCGTTACCGGACGGAGCATGGAAAACATGCTGAAAGTGGCGCAGGAGCTGGGTTATATCAAAGTGCCTGCCGGCACCATCGTCGACCTGAACGCTGTTAAGAGTCTGCCGAAAAACAAGGTCGTTATCGTATCTACCGGCTCTCAAGGCGAGAATATGTCCGCTCTGTACCGCATGGCATTTTCCTCTCATAAGCAAATTGACATTCAATCCGGCGACCGGATCATCATTTCCGCATCTGCCATTCCCGGCAATGAAAAAGCCGTTTCCCGGATCATCAATGAGCTGTACCGCAAGGGCGCGGAAGTCGTCTATGAAAAGAGCGAAGGTCTGCACGTTTCCGGTCACGCATGCCGTGAGGAACTAAAAATCATTCACGCACTGTGCAAACCCAAATTCTTTATCCCCGTCCACGGCGAGCAGCGCCATCTGCAGATCCACGGCAAACTGGCAGAGCAGATGGGTGTTCCTGCCAAGAATGTCCGTATTGCCGAGATCGGCAGCGTGCTGGAACTTAGCGGCAAAACCTGCAAACTGAACGGAACTGTCACTGCCGGTAAGGTCTTTGTGGACGGCACGGGCGTTGGCGATGTAGGCAGCGTTGTGCTCCGGGACAGAAAGCACTTGGCGCAGGACGGCATGATCGTGGTCTGCGTTAGCCTTTCCGTTCAGGACGGCGCCGTGATCACCGGCCCGGATATTATCACCAGAGGCTTTATCTATGTGAAAGAATCTGAGGAGTTGATGGAGGAGCTGCGCAGCGTTGCCATGGAGGCCATTGACCGCTGCAGCCGCAAGCGCATCCGGGATTGGACAGCGATCAAAACCGCTATCAAAAATGACCTCAGCGGTTATCTCTATAAGACCACCAAGCGCAATCCTATGATCTTGCCGGTCATTATGGAAATCTAAAAAACATTGGGTGCGCTGCAAAATGCGGCGCACCCTTTTATTTGGAGAGATGCAAATGCAATATTATTTTGCGCCGCTGGAAGGACTGACTGACAGCGTTTACCGCCGAATACACCAAACCTACTTCCCCGGTGTCCATCGGTACTACACGCCCTTCTTTTCCCCCACTGTTCACCGCAAACTGACACCAAAGGAAAGCCGGGAATTGCCGGCGGCAACCAGCAATTCTGTTGAGACTGTCCCACAGCTTTTGACCAAAGTATCCGAGGACTTTATCTGGATGACAGAGGTCTGCGCAGATCTGGGGTATCAGGAAGTAAATTTGAACCTAGGCTGTCCTTCCGGAACAGTCACTGCCAAAGGCAAGGGCGCCGGCATGCTGCGAGACCCGGAGAATCTGGATCGTTTCCTTGGGGAAATTTTTGAAAAAACGGCATTGCCTATTTCTGTCAAGACCCGGCTGGGTTTTTACTCCCCGGAGGAATTCCCTGTCCTTTTGGACATACTGAACCGCTACCCTATCAAGGAGCTTACAGTTCATCCCAGAGTTCGCAATAATTTCTATAACGGAAGCGTGGACATGGAAAGCTTTACTTATGCCGTACAGTACAGCCACGCGCCGGTGTGCTACAACGGCAATCTGTGCAGCAAGGCGGATATTGAAGCGATTTCTGAAGGTTTTCCGCAAGTTTCAGCCGTTATGCTGGGACGAGGTCTGATCGGCGATCCCGGCATGCTCAGTCCCAACGGCACAGACCGTGACACACTGTACGAATTCCACAGCGCACTGCTGAACGGCTATCAGCAAGCATTTGGCAGCGCCCGGAACGCTATGTTCCGTATGAAAGAAAACTGGCGCTACCTGATATGCTTATTTGAGGGCGGCGAAAAGCTGGGCAAGCGACTGCGAAAGACTACAGATATTGCAGAATATCAGGCTATTACCCACGAAATCATCCGCAATTTACCCATGCGAAAAACGCTGCAGGCAGATTGGTAAACCGGTGTAGGAAAATCCTACACCGGTTTTCTTTAATGATGATGGTGATGGTGGTGATGATGACCGCCGTGATCATGGTGCTCTACATGACAATGCGCCTCATGGCAATACTCGCCCTCATGCTCCAACTCCAAAGTAACATGACCGATACCATGTTCTGCCAGTTCGTGGCGAATGGTATCTTTAATCTGATGTGCATCACCATTGGTGACGATATGCATAGTGGCATAGTTGGTCTGACCATCCATGCTCCAGAGGTGGATATGGTGGGCATCCAGCACACCATCAACCTGCTGCACATGCTCCTTGATCTCAGCAACCGTAATACCATGGGGTGTCTTTTCCAGGAAAAGATCCAGTGCTTCTTTCAGATTGCCCACAGCGTTGTATAGAATAAATCCCGCAACACCAATGGACATAACTGGGTCGATCAGCGCCCAATCCGTAAACCGCATCACCACTGCGCCAATGAGCACCACTGCCCAGCCAAGCACATCCTCCAGCATGTGCAGGTTGACCGCCTTTTGATTCAGCGAACCCTCTCCATGGGTGAAATAAGCCGCCGCCAAATTCACGCATACACCGATCACCGCAAAAACGATCATGCCATTATAATTGATTGGCTGGGGGTTAATAATTCGCACTACTGCGTTATAAATGACCATAGCAGAGCCCACCAGCAAAATCATAGTGGTAATGACGCTGCCGATCACGGAATACCGGGCATAGCCGTAAGTAAACTTGTCGTCCGGCTGCTGCTTGCTCTTTCGTTCCAAAAAACAGGAGATCGCAATACTGGCGGCATCGCCAATATCGTGAACAGCATCGGAAATAATGGCAATACTGCCCGTAAAAACACCGCCGATAAATTCAAAAATCGAAAAGCCGAAGTTTAGCAAAAATGCAACGAAAATATTGCGTTCTGTTTTCATATTATCCCCCTGAATAACGAAATATCTTATTTGCATTATATAGTGAAAACCACGAGTTTTCAATACTTTTTCATCTGTCGTAAAAACAAAAAAACTGCAAGCGCCATAAAAGCGACACTGTATGCCAGCACCCACCAAAGATGTGGGAATACGCCTGCAAAATCTCCAACAAGTGCGGCTTGCTCCATTTCTACCGCATGGACAAACGGCAGTACGTACGCGATCTTTTTGAACGTGCCGCCGACAAGATCAAGGTCAAACCAAACACCGGACAACCATGACGACAGATTGGTCAGTAATGCGCCGCAGATGCCACCCACCTGTTTATCCGTAAGCGTACTGCCGCAGAGCAGACCCAGCGCAATATAAAACACAGAAACCGGAACGATCATGACCATCGCATAGATCATATTGACCGTCACTTCCAACCCCATAACGATGGCAACAGCGTAGCAGACGGCGCATTGCGCCAAACAGATCGGCAGGATCGGCAAGGTATAACCCAGTATAAAATCCAGCGGTGTCAGCGGTGTGGTATATAGCCGCTGCAGCAAAGCGCTGCTGCGGTCTTTTGCGATCAGTGTTGCAGAAAACAAGCTCATAAACGCCAAACCGAACACCGTTATACCCGGTGTCAGACGGCGAAGTTCAAACAGCTCCACCGGGATATTAGCTTGTATTGCGCGAAGCAGTAATAGCAGCGCAACCGGAAAACCAAGTCCAAAAGATACCGTCAAGGGGTCACGCAATATTTCCTTTGCGTTCCGCCCGACAAATGTCAGCATTCTCATTGCGCTGCCCCCTTAACGATACGAATAAAAGCTTGTTCAAAATCATCTGTGCCAGCCGTTATCTTGATATTATCGGCGGTGTCGCAGATTAGCATTTTCCCGTCCTTCATAATGCCGATTCGGTCAGAGAGCGCCTCTGCCTCCTCCATATAGTGGGTTGTCATGATGATCGTCACCTTATCCTTTAACACCCGGATCAAATCCCACAGTTCGCTCCGGGCAAGCACATCCAGCCCCAGCGTTGGTTCGTCAAGAAATAAAATCTGCGGATCACCCACAAGCGCCATAGCGATGCTCAATCTGCGCCGCCAACCGCCGGACAGTTTCCCAGCTTTCTTGTGCAACACTTCGTTAAGTCCCAGCAGGATAGCCAGTTCTTCTATTTTATCCCTTTGCAGCTGCTTCGAAAAACCATAAACGCCGCACATCAGTTCCAGATTCTCTTTGACTGTCAGACCGCTTGCTACAGCCGTTTCCTGGGGTGATACGGCAATCACGGATTTGATCTGTCCAGAGTGTCTAACAATGCTTTTGCCCAGCAAATACGCATCGCCAGCCGACGGCTGAGTCAGGCAAGACAACATTTTGATTGTAGTCGTCTTGCCTGCGCCATTAACACCCAGTAGTGAAAACAACTCCCCCTGCTGGATCTCCAGGTTCAAATTGTCAACCGCCACGGTGTCTGTGTAGCGTTTCGTCAGTCCAACTGTCCGGATCGCAACCATAATTTCCCCTCCAACTTCCGTTTGATAGGTCAATTATAGCACCCGTAAATGCAAAAATCTTAATTTCTGCCCCATCGGCAGTTTCCTGGCGCTCATCGGTATGCCGTGTTGCTTTTTGGAATGATTATGCTATAATACCAACAAAGGAGATGATTGAGTGGGTATCATACAGAATTTCTACGATAACCTGGCAACTGAATATCACAAACTGTTCGCCGACTGGCAGTCTACTACCCGAGAGCAAGCCGTGATACTGGATAAGCTGTTTGCAAGCAATGGCTATGATAAAAACGCCTACATTCTGGACTGCGCCTGCGGCATCGGCACGCAAGCCATCGGTCTTGCCGCTTTGGGATATCACATTACCGGCTCAGACATCAGCCAAGGCGAGCTGGCAGAGGCAAGACAACACGCAGAAGACAATCATGTGCAGATTCCCTTTGTCCGGGCAAATTTCTGCGCATTATGGGAATCCTTTGACCGGCAATTTGATATTATTATTGCCATGGACAATGCGTTACCTCACATGCTTACTGCTGACGATCTGTCCGCCGCCATTAAAAGCATTACCGGTCAAATTGCGCCGGGCGGTATGTTTGTCGCCAGCATCCGTGACTATGATGCGCTGCTAAAGGATAAGCCGCCCTATTCCCCACCCTATATTCATAAAACCGATAAAGGTCAACGAGTATCCTTCCAAACCTGGGATTGGCAGGGTGACAATTACAAGCTGACTCAATACATTGTTGACGATCAGGAATCGCTGGACATCAGCAAGTTTGACTGTGAATACCGTGCCACCCGTCGGGCGGAAATGACCGAACTGCTGACTGCAAACGGTTGCCGGGAAGTTCGCTGGCTATTCCCGGAGGACACCGGTTTCTACCAACCCATCGTGATCGCAAAGAAATAAACAAAACCACCCTACGGCATTTGCCATAGGGTGGTTTTATATCAGTCCAAAGGCTTCATCGTGGGGAACAGGATGACCTCGCGGATGGTGTCGTTGTTGGTCAGCAGCATTACCGTGCGGTCGATGCCGATGCCCATGCCGCCTGTGGGGGGCATGCCGTATTCCATTGCGTTCAGGAAATCCTCGTCCAGCATTTCGGTTTCGTCGTCGCCACGCTCGCGCTGCTCCACCTGCTTCATAAAGCGGGCACGCTGATCGATGGGATCGTTCAGCTCGGAGTAGGCATTTGCCAATTCACTGTGGCAGATAAACAGCTCGAAACGCTCGGTCAGTCGGGGATCCTCCGGGCTGCGCTTGGTCAGCGGAGAAACCTCCACGGGGTACATAGTGATAAAGGTAGGCTGGATCAGGTGCTCCTCTACTCTCTGGTCAAAGCAAGCGTACAGTGCGTTGCCCCAGGTCTTTTCAGCAGCATCTGCCAGTTCCACACCCTTTGCCTTGGCAGCAGCGACTGCCTCAGCATCGTCGGTGATCGCACCGAAGTCGATACCTAGGTATTCCTTTACGGCATCTACCATGGTCAGGCGGCGCCAGCCGGGGGTCAGGTCAATTTTTTCACCCATCCACTCCACTTCGTAAGTGCCGAGAATCTCCTTGGCTGCGCCGGAAATAATGCCCTCGGCAATATCCATCATATCGTGGAAATCCGCATAAGCCTGGTACAGCTCCACAGAGGTGAACTCCGGGTTGTGCTTGGGATCCATGCCCTCGTTACGGAAAATTCTGCCGATCTCATATACACGATCCATACCGCCGATGTTCAGCCGCTTCAGGGGCAGCTCGGTGGCGATTCGCATGTACATATCGATGTCCAGTGTGTTGTGGTGGGTAATGAAAGGACGGGCAGATGCGCCGCCGGCGATGGTGTTCAGCACCGGGGTCTCTACCTCGATATAATTCATATTGTCCAGATAGTTGCGCATGAACTTGATGAACTTGGAACGGATCACGAAGTTCTGCTTTACCTCGGGATTGACCATCAGATCCACATAGCGCTGACGGAAACGAATCTCCTTGTCGGTCAGGCCGTGGTACTTCTCAGGCAGGGGCAGCAAGGACTTGCTCAGCAGGATGACAGACTTTGCCCGGACGGAGATCTCCTCGGTCTTGGTCTTGAATACCTCGCCCTCGACACCAACGATATCGCCGATGTCATTCTTCTTAAAACGAGCATACTCCTCCTCGCCCAGCTCGTCGATCTTCACGAACAGCTGGATACGGCCGGTGGAGTCCTGCAAGTCACAGAACATGACCTTACCCTGACCACGCTTGCTCATCAGACGGCCGGCAATACGGACGGTCTGACCCTCCATAGTGTCGTAGTTTGCCTTGATAGCGGCGGAATCGGAATTAAAATCAAACTTGGTCTGCAGGAAGGGGTCTCTGCCTTCAGCCTGCAGGGCAGCCAACTTCTCACGGCGTACCAAAACCTGATCGCCGTAAGACATTTCTGCCGGGGGTGTAAACTTTGCCATAATTATCCCTCGCGTGTAATGTTTACAACTTCCATCTCATAAGAGCCGGAAGGTGCGATCACCATAAACTTCTCACCGACGGACTTGCCCACAACAGCTCTGCCGAAGGGAGAGTCGTCAGAGAGCTTGTACTCCATGGGGTTGGCTTCCTGAGAACCGGTAATGCGATACTCGGTCTCCTCGCCGGTAGCCAGGTCCTTAACCGTCACACGGCAGCCCAGACCTACACGGCCGGACAGCTCGTTCTCATCCTCGATAATAACGGCGTGGGACAGAACATCCTCGATCTCGGCAATACGGCCATACAGCTTTGCCTGCTCGTTTTTAGCGGCATCGTATTCGGAGTTTTCGGAAAGGTCACCGTAGGAGCGAGCTTCTGCGATCATCGCAGCGATCTCACGCTCACGGGTGGTCTTCAGATAATTCAGTTCCTTTTCCAGTTCTGCCAGACGCAGGCTGGTGATCTTAAATTCTTTAGCCATAACAAAGATCCTTTCTTAAGCAAAAATTTCCATAGCTCCCAACATTATATTAGAAAATCCCCATTCCGTCAAGGAGAAATCCAATATTTCCAGCATTCAATCTGCATCTTTTAATGCAGCAATAGCCGCCTGAATTTGGGGATCATCTACCGGATCAACCTGATTGGCATATATCTTGGCTGCAGTGGTATCATCCACCTCCACCAAAATCTCCGGCTGCAAGCCGCCAACCTCCGCCAGACTCACACCGTTGGGGGTAAAATACTTGCCGATTGACAAGCCAACAGCAGAGCCGTCATTAAGCTTGAATGTGTTTTGGAAATAACTCTTTCCCACAGTAGGCTCACCGACTGTTACTGCCCAGTCATACTCCTGCAGCGCCGCAGCAAAGAACTCCGCAGCAGAAAAACTATTGCCATTGATGAGAACCGCCATGGGCATCTCAAGGCACTTGGCATCCGAATTGTCAACGGACTGCTGACCGTTATTCATCTGACTGCGGAATAGTACGCCCTCCGGCAGCAGATAATCCAGCACATCCACCAGCTCTTTCTTATAGCCGCCGGGGTTGAAACGCACGTCAAAAATCAGCGCCTGCGCACCCTGCTCCAGCAAGAGATCAATGGCAGCGATGGTTTCCTCTGCGCAGCGTTCGTCAAAGTTATTGATCTGCACCAAGCCGATGTTATCTTCCAGCATTGCGGCAGAAGCGACCTCGATCTGAATACGCTTTCGCACCACATCAAAGCTCAGCTTTTCCTCGCCACGAAGCACGGTCACGGACACGATGGTATTCTCCTCGCCACGAACCATATTTCGCAGAGGATCCAGTTCCGTATCCAGCACAGAAACGCCTTCCACTTCCACAATCACATCGCCGATCTGCATACCGGCTTCGATGGCGCCGCCGGTAGGCTCTAATTGAATGATCTCATAGCCGGCATCCACATTCTGGGTGGATATGGTTACACCGATGCCAACATAGGCATTTTCCAGCTGTTCCACATGGGCATCGTAGGAATCTGCCGGGATATAGTAGCTCCAGCGGTCGCCCAGCGAGTCCACCATTGCTGCGGCCGCAGCATCCTCCATAGCCGTTTGATCTGCATCGCCAACAAACTGGTCGTGAATCAACGCTTCCAGCTGTTCTAGTTTGGAATATTGGCTGGGTACCACCAGATAGAGTGTCAGCGTGGAGGCGATCGCGGCTACCAAAATATAGCTTAATGTCCTAACCACAAACTTCAAAATTTTATTACCATTCATAGGTTCACCTCAGGTTAGATAACTTTTCCCACAGCCCGAGGACTGTGGGAAAAGAGATTAAACGCCAATGTACTTTGCAGGATTCACATGCTGTCCATTATACATAATGGAGAAGTGGAGGTGTGAACCGGTAGATGCGCCGGTAGAACCCATATAACCGATCACCTGTCCGGCAGATACATACTCGCCGGGAGATACGATATAGTGGGTCATGTGCAAATACTTGCTCTCAAAGCCATCACCGTGATTTAACACAACATAATGACCGGAAGAAGAATCATATGTCGTTCTCGTCACAGTACCGGCTCTGGTAGCGTAGATCGGCGTGCCCTGAGGGCCTGCCAAGTCAATTCCATAGTGGAAACGCCAGTCACCGTAAATCGGATGTATGCGCCAGCCAAAGGGACTGGTCATGCGGACGTAGTAGCACGGTGTGAGCCAGGTTGCATCGCTGGCTACATAATAGTCACCACTGCTGGAGCTGGAGCTGGAACCTGAGGAAGAAGGCTTGGAAGTTGCCAGCCACTGCTCGTATTCCTTCGCCTCAATATCGTCCTCAACGCCATCGATCTTATCACTCAGCTTGCCGGCTTGATGTTCCGCCTCAGCCAAAAGCGCTTCATATTCGTCACCGGTAGCGATCAGCTCTGCCAGCAATTTATCCGCTTCGGCACGCTTCTCCTCCTGCTGCTTCTGGGACTCAGCCAGCTCTGCCTTGGAAGCCTCCAGGGCTGCCACTTCTGCTTCCATTGCCGCCTTGGTCTCTGCCACTTCCTTGGCAACGTCGCTCATTTCATTCAGACGACGCTGGTCAGAGGCAGCGATCTCCTCGATCATATTCAGTCGATCCAGCAAATCGGCAAAGTCATTTGCCTTGAACAGCACCGACCAATAGGACAAATTACCGTCCTCCTCCATGGCGCGGATGCGTTCTTTATTTTCCTCATTCAGTTGTTTCAAACGAGCCTGCGCCTCGTCCAGCTTATCCTGGGTATCCGCGATCAGCAAGCTATAGGTTGCGATCTGCTCGTTCAGATTGTTGGTCTGCTCATAGAGCATAAAAATCTCTTGATCAATGGTATTCTTTTGCGCAATGATCTTTTCCATGCTGTCCAGATTGTCAGACAGCTGACTACGCAGACCGCTGATCTGGGAATCGATCTCTTTCTTTTGCGCCTCCAGCTGTGCGAGCTGCTTTTCCAGCTCACTCAAAGAAGCCGCATCCGCAGCGCCCGGCAGCACGCCTACGATCAGGCTTGCCACCATGATAAAGGCAAGGATTCCCGCAAGAATCGATACCCACAGTTTTCTGTTTTTCATTATAGACTCCTTTACACGTCCATAAACTTCCGGATGGAAGTCCAGCTGCCCACAACACCGACAAACAGACCGGCGGCAGTAAATGTGCCGATCATCGGCCACAGCAGATCCGTAAACGGCACAAAGCTGAACAGCTTCAGCGTATCCAAAGTTTGAATACGCATAACCAGCGAATCGTACATCAGCCACTCCAGCAGGAATGCAAGAATTGCGCCCAGCATGCCCAGAGCAAAGCCTTCCACCACAAAGGGCAGACGGATAAATCCGTTGGTAGCGCCCACCATTTTCATAATTGCGATCTCATCCCGGCGGTCATACATAGCCAGCTTAACGGTGTTGGAGATAATCAGCAAGCTGACGATCAGCAACACTACGATTACCGCCAAAGATGCGATATGCAGCACATTCTGCAATGTGGAGAAACCCTCTGCCAACTCGTATGCAGCGTTGATTTTGGCAACGCCGGAAATGGTAGACAGCGATGCAACGGTTTCCTCGATCAGCGTATTGTCGATCAGTGTGACCACATAGCGGTGGCGCAGATCACTGGCTTCCACACCGGAGAATGCATCCTCACCCTGGTGGTCGGCAACAAAGTCTGCCAAAGCTTCCTCACGGGACACAAACACCGCATTCTGCACGTTAGCAATCTGATTGATGTACGTACCAACGCTCTTGGCCTCGGCATCCGGCAGCTCGCTGTCGATGTACACCAGAACCTGGTTGGTCTTATTCAGATCCTCAACCATGATATTCACATTGTAGACAAGGCTGGAAAAGCTGCCAACCAGCAGCAAACATGCCACAGTCACGCAGACAGCGGCAAAGGACATAAAGCCATGGAGGAAAATTCCACGGATGCCCTCTTTCATTAAATATCCAAGATTATTGATCTTCATATCTGTAATAACCATCCATTCCGTCACTTACGATCACGCCTTCATCCAGCACGATGACACGCTTTGCAAACCGCTCCACCAGATCCTTTTCATGGGTAACCACCAGAATGGTAGTGCCCAGATTATTGATCTCCTGCAGCAGACTCATGATCTCCAAAGATCTGGCAGGGTCAAGGTTACCGGTAGGCTCATCGGCGATAATGGTAGAGGGGTTATTGACCAACGCTCTTGCGATGGCAAGACGCTGCTGCTCACCACCGGACAGTTCGTTGGGGTGGCGGCGGGTCTTGGTCTCCAAACCCACCAGCTCCAGCACATAAGGCACACGCTCCCGGATCTCCTCCTCCTGGGCGCCGATCACGCGCATGGCAAATGCCACATTGTCATAGACCGTCTTGGTCTCGATCAGGCGGAAGGGCTGAAACACAACGCCAACAGTGCGGCGCAGGTACGGGATCTCACGCTTGCGGATCCGCTCCAAAGAGTAGCCGTTCACATGAACAGTACCGGAAGTAGGCTTCAATTCGCCGGTAATCAACTTGATAATGGTGGACTTACCGGAGCCGGAAGGTCCAACCAAAAACGCAAATTCTCCGTCCTCGATCTGCAGGTCTACACCACGCAGAGCCTGGGTGCCTACAGAATAGGATTTTGTTACTTCAGAAAAACTAATCATATTATATCTTTCTCCATAAAATATGTGTAACTTATTGTAACATATTGCCGACTTGGTTGTCAACATAACACAAAAGGAAAATCCTTGGCATTATGCCCAAAGAATTCCTGATATTTTTGACATATACACAAAACGCAGAATTGGACCGCACAGTGTGCGGTCCAAAATGAAACATTACACCCGGCTGTCACGGGAGGAAAGGTATTTGCGAACCATCAGTGCAACCTTGAACACGATAGCGTGGTCAAACTGACGCAGATCCAGGCCGGTCAGCTTCTTGATCTTTTCCAGGCGGTAGACCAAGGTGTTACGGTGCACGAACAGCTTACGGGATGTCTCGGAAACGTTCAGGTTGTTCTCAAAGAACTTGTTGATGGTAAACAATGTCTCCTGATCCAGAGATTCAATGGAATTCTTCTTAAACACTTCGGTCAGGAAAATTTCACACAAGGTGGTGGGCAGCTGATAGATCAATCTGCCGATACCCAGATTCTCATAATTGATGATGCTCTTTTCCGTGTCGAACACCTTGCCCACATCGATGGCCGTCTGAGCTTCCTTATAAGCATCTGCCAGCTCACGCAGGTGGGATACCACAGTGCCGATACCGATCACTGTCTTTATGTACAACTCATTACGCAGGGTATCTTCCATGCCCTTTGCGATCTGCTCCAATTCCTCGCCGGTGGGCTCTTCCGCAAGCTGCTTGACCACAGCAATATCGGTTTCATTGATGCTGATGACAAAGTCCTGCAGCTTGTCTGTAAACATACCGGAAAGCACATCCACAGCCGCCACATCGCTGTGACCCAGCTGACGAACCAAAAATACGGCTCTGGGTGCGTCGGTGGCAAAATGCAATTCCTTGGCACGGATATAGATATCACCGGGCAGGATGTTATCCATAATAATATTCTTGACGAATGTGCCACGGTCATGCTTTTCTTCATAGAACACCTTGGCATCGTTCAAAGCAATATAGGCAAGGCTGCAGTAGATCCGTGCCTGCTCATCATCACCGGCGCAGAACACAGCATACTCAAACATATTGGCATTGCCTACGATGGCACGGAAGGTCTTTTGACCGAAAGTAACCGTAGGCTCCGTTGCGCCGGCTACACGAAGAGCAGCGTCAGGCCAACGCTCGCCAAGCAAAGAAATATCGGTGCTTGCGATCACAGAACCCTCTGTATCAATGACACCGATAGCACGGTCAACTACGCCTTTCAGCTGCAGAATCACACTTTGGAATACACTATTGGACATTTTGCTAAGCCTCCTTAGTAAATTGCACAAAGAGTACAAATCGTAAATCTGTCGGTTATTATATATGCATTTTGCACATTTTGCAAGTAGTTTTTGACATTTTGTTAAAAAAATGTTGTTCGTATTTGGTGAAAATACCGATAACAACATGAGTAAAAGAAAAAATGCGGCGATTTTTTTACGTCAAAATCACCGCATTTATCGTCATTTTCCTAAATTTTTAACTTCCTTTTCGTCAAGCTGACGAACTGCGCCCCGTTCTAACACGCCAAGGGTCAAATCCCCCTCTGCCCGACGCTCCAGATAGGTGACATACATGCCTCTGGATGCCATCATGCGCCGGACCTGGTGGTATTTGCCCTCGCAAACAGTGATCAGGCTCTCCCCTGCCCCCAGCGGCTCCAGCTTTGCAGGCAGGCAGTTTGTGCCATCACGCAATGTTAGACCATCTGTGAACGCCTGCACATCCTCTGCCGTCGCCTGCCCCTCATGCCGGGCATAATACACTTTCGGCACTTCCTTCTTAGGACTGATCAGTCGGTGCAGCAAATCGCCGTCATTGGTAAACAGCAGAAGTCCTTCCGTCTGCTTATCCAGCCTGCCCACCGGTTTCAAATCGAGTTTTCGCAGCTGAGGCGGCAGCAACTCCATTACCGTTTTCTCTACCGGATCCTCCGTTGCCGTTACATAGCCTGCCGGCTTATTGAGCATTACCACGACACATCCGGTTTGGGTCAACGCTTCTGCGTCCAGGCAGACAACGCTTTTGTTTTCGTCCAGCTTTACACTGCCGTCCTTGATACACATGCCGTCCACCGTGATCCGACCGGCTTTCAAGATCTGCTTGACCTGACTGCGTGTGCCAACACCGCAGTCACATAAATATTTATCCAATCTCGTCATAGCTTGTTCTACCTTTCCGGAAGTATGAATAGGTTGTAATGCAAATCTATTACAGGAGGTATCCTTATGATGTTCATGACCGCCAAGGTCGATATAAAAAAGATCGCCATTATTCTTGCCGGCATCGTCGGCGTTATCCTTGCCATTATCCTGCTGTTTGGCGGCAGCGGAAAGGCTGAACAGACCGCAGCCGGAACGATCTCCAATAACGACAGCCGGGTGAAATTCCTGACCGATTACGGTTGGGATATCAGCGCATCGCCGGTAGAATCCAGCCAGGTACGCATCCCCGACCAGCAATCGGAGATCTACGAGCGCTATAACGCTTTGCAGAAAAGCCAGGGCTATGATCTGAGCCAATACGGCGGCAAAACCGTTATGCGCTATGTATATAAGATCAACAATTATCCCGGCGCCACTGAGCCGGTCTATGCAACCTTGCTGGTCTACAAAAACCAGGTCATCGGCGGCGACATAACCAACACAGCCGCCAAGGGTGTGGTGCAAGGCTTCAAAAAGCAGGAGGCGCCTTCCACGACAACCACACAGGCAACTGAAACCAGCGAATCTACCGCACCAACCGTTTAATTTATTCTATCACAAGCAAACACTGTTGACAAGCGTCAGCCGGTGTGCTATTGTTTAGACAAACCAAATATCTTCAGGGCAGGGTGTGATTCCCGACCGGCGGTGGGCAAAACTTGCCCGATAGTCCGCGAGCCTTACGGCTGAACCGGTGTGATTCCGGTACCGACAGTATATAAGTCTGGATGGAAGAAGAAATTTCAGTGATTTTGTATTTTTATGCCCTGGGTATATCCCAGGGCATTTTTTGTGAGGTAGATATTATGAAACAAAAAACAAATGTGAGAAAACTGGTGCTGATGGCGCTTTTGGCTGCCGTTGCCTACATGATCGTTGCCTTGATCCGGATCCCGGTGGTCATGTTCCTGAAATACGAACCCAAGGACGTAGTGATCACCATCGGCGGCTTCCTGCTGGGACCCATGGCGAGCTTGATTATTTCCGCTGTAGTTTCGTTGGTTGAAATGGTATCGATCAGCGATACCGGCCCCATCGGCGCATTGATGAATCTGATCTCTACCTGCAGCTTTGCATGTATTGCGGCGCTGGTCTACAAGAAAAAGCACACCATAAACGGCGCTGTTCTGGGATTGCTGGCCGGTTCTGTTTCCATGATCGTAATTATGCTTTTGTGGAACTGGCTGATTACACCTCTGTACATGGGCGCTACAAGAGAGGCTGTAGAGGCAATGCTGGTACCGGTATTCCTGCCCTTTAATGCGCTGAAAGCCGGCCTGAACAGCGCACTGATCCTGGCGCTGTACAAGCCGCTGACCACCGCTCTGCGCAAAGCTAAATTACTCCCGGAAACCACGAGCACCAAACGTGGTACGAAAATCGGTATTTATCTGTTTGCCGCATTCCTGCTGGCTGCCTGCATTTTGTTTCTGCTGGTATTGCAAGGAAAAATCTAATGAGAAAACGGACTGTGCAAAGGCACAGTCCGTTTGTTTTATTCTTCTGTTTCTTCTGCTGGTGTTTCCACCACTTCCGGCTCCGGCAGCTCCGGCTCCGGTGCTTTTCTAGGCGGCATACCGCCGTCTTTCTTGCGTAGGGCAAAGATAAAGAACGGCATGGTGATATTAACAAAAACAGACAAAATCAAGTAAAGTACCGAGTTTTCAGGCTGACAAGATGCATATATGTCATACAAAGCTATGTACATAAATACAACATTTACAATTAACAATATACTCTGCACTAAATATGTCATCAACCATATTGCCAAAGCAGCGTCCATCGTTGCGCCCAAACCAAAGACGCCATCAAGAATCAGCGAGAAGAATGCAGCAAAGTATACGATCGCTATCGCAAACATTGCAATGCTCAGACCCAGTAGCACCTTGCGGCGATTCTTAACACGACCTTTGGCAACATACTGATATTGATCGGAAATACTGCCGAAGACCCACATATAACCAACAGGGACCCAAGCCAGCCAGGGATGATGGATGCCCCGACGCTTGGCGATGGAGTACAAGCCAGCAGATTGCAATATGTAGGTAGCAATGCAAAATCCCAGCATCAACAGGTAGAACACCAACAGAAACGCTACAAAGAATCCACCAACACCCGCAGCGGCATTCTCCATGGCATCGTAACCATAATAATACTCATCGTAACTATACATATTCTGTTCCTCCCTTCTATGTACGATTAAATTGTAGCATATGCAATTTCATATTGCAAGAAAAAGCACGGCACCAATCGGTGCCGTGCAGTTATTTTACTTTCTCTTTTTCTCTTCTGCCAGCGCAGTCTTGAGTGTCTTGTAGTTCAGGTATGCCTCAGTTTTCTTCCACTTCCGCTTGCCCATAGTCCACAAAATCGCCACGCCGATAAACAGAACCCAAGCCGCCGCTGTGACAGCATAGGCAACAATTACGACAGGCAGGGTCTTTGCCTTGATCTGGGTATTTGCGCCAATGCCGTTCATGGCAGAGGAATTTGCCAGTGCGTACAGGTTATGATGGCAAGCCTCACGCATAGCCGTTACGATCACAGGATCTTTTTCATAACCGGGCAGTTCGTTGACGATGTTGGGCAGCATAGCATCGTAGGTGGTAACACCTGCCAGCACGCCGTCAGCGCCGGTAACCATGGGAGTGATAACATTATCGGTAATAGACATGCCGTTGTTGCCCCACTCCAAGCGCATGATGTTAGTCATCAAACCCTTTACACCGCCGGACCACACTGCGCCCCAGCGAGTATAAGCGGTCATAACACCGTTGGCATCACCCTCTTCAAAGGCAGCCTGATAAGCCTTCAGGTAGATCTCACGGGCAGCCTGCTCATTGACCCAAACACCCAGACCGATACGATCCTGCTCAGAATCGTTCAGGGCAAAGTGCTTGATAACAACATCAACGCCCTTTTCCTGGATACCCTTGACCTCAGCGGCGCAGATCTCACCGGAAAGGAAGCCGTCCTCAGAGTAGTACTCGAAGTTTCTGCCGCCGTAAGGCACACGGTGCATATTGGCGCCGGGGCCATACAAACAGGAAACATCTGCCGCCAGGCAGTCATTACCGATCAGCTTGCCCACTTCGTACATCAGCTGGGTATTGAAAGTCGCCGCCATAACGTCCTCTGAGGTGAACGCGGTGGTTTCCACACCCAGCGCAGAGCCGAACAGCGCAACGGTCAGGCCCTGGGGGCCGTTCTCGTCACGAGAACCGGGCGCCTGCACGGATTCTGCCGGCATTCTCCAGTGGAAGCTGTCGCCGATCAAAGCCACCATCTCGTCGTAGGTCAGCTGATCCAGCAGCTGCTCCCACTTGGGATCGTCGTATTCCAGACCGATCATATCCACCAGCTTGATGCCGTTCTGTGCGCCCAGAGTGGGCATTTCCACAGCTTCGTAGTCCTCTGCATTGTAAAGGGTACGCTGCAGATCTTTGATCAGCAGGTCGGTCAGCTTCAAAACGATCTGTTCATCGGAAGGATAAGTGCCCTCCCAGTCGCTACGGGACAACCATGTCACATTCTGACCCTCTGTGCCCTCATACAGATTGGGGTCTGCCAGGGACAGCTGGTTGGTGATCTCCGTGCCGTTGGCGGACTTTGCGTAGGTGTCAGCATCAAATTCTGCCTGCACATACTTGTAGGTCAGACCAGCGTTGCCATCAGTATCCATACGGCCCTCGGTGCTTTCTACCGTATAGCCCTTAGCTGCCAGCACATTGTTCACTGCGTTGTGAGAATCGGTAGCAACGGTCAGATAGTAGTTGCCGGCATCCAGAATGTAAGTTCCCTTACCGTAGGTATCAAAAGCTGCAAGGTCACGCTTGTCAACCAGTACCGTTACATTCTCAGATGCGCCGGGTTCCAGAACTGCGGTCTTGCCAAAGCCGATGAGCTGCACCGCAGCCTTTTCCACCTTATTTTCCTTATCGTAGTCTGTGTAGGGAGATTGGGCATAGATCTGCACAGTCTCCTTGCCTGCCACTTCACCGCTATTGGTAACCTTGACAGTAACCGCAAACTGATCGGTTTCGGCATTGTAGGACACAGTCATATCGCTATAGCCAAACTGGGTATAGCTCAAGCCGTGACCAAAGGGAAATGCCACATCGTCGCCGTAGGCATAGCTGCCGGCATTGCCCGTACCCATAACGAAGTCCTCATAACGGGTCTCGTAGTACTTATAGCCAACATAGATACCCTCCTGATAGATCAGGTAGGTTTCTGCATAGTCGGGGATATTCTTTCCGTCGTAGCCTTCGTAGGTTACGGGAACGGCATTCTTCATAGCCGGAGAGGAGAAATTGTCGTAGCAGTAGGTATCCACCAGGCTGCCGGAGGGATTGACCTTACCAGCCAGAATATCGGTAACAGCGTTGGTACCGTATGCGCCCACACCACCGATCCACAGACAAGCGTCCACGGAGTACTTGTCATCCTTCAGGAAGTCCACCTGCAGGGCATTGGAGGTGTTGATCAGCACGACGATAGACTTGACCTTGCCGTCTTTTTTCAGCTGCGCTGCGCCCTCCAGCATGGAGCGCTCATTCTCGTCCAGCGCAAGGTAGTTGGTCTCCCCTGCCTTTGCGCCCTTGGCATCTGCGCCCTCACCGCCGATACGGGACAGGGTAATGATTACAGCGTCGCCGTATTCGCCGATAGAGTTCTTTACTTCATCGGTGTATACGCTCCAGGGTGCTTCGCCGATGTTGAAAGAGCCCAGCAGTGCGGCAGACTCGCCCTCACCGTAGTCACGGGAGTACTTTGCGCCCTCACCGTTGATGTAGAAATCCCATAAAGTGGGGTTAACCACAAAACCAGACTTTTCCAGTGCGACCTTCAGGCTATCCGCCTTGGAAGCGTCCACATTACCGGAGCCGGTGCCGCCGTAAACGATATTGACGGAGCTGGTGGACAAGGTGCTGACCTTTGCGCCCTCTGCCAGCGGCAGTGCGCCGTTGTTCAGCAGCAGAGCAGCGCCCTCTGCTTCAACCTGATAGCAGATCTCCTGACCTGCAGCCAGGCGCTCCTCATTGGATTCGTAGTCCGCCTCAAAGTAGATGGCATCGGGGTCTTCGTCAATGACCTCCCAGAACTTGCCGCCCATCATTGCCGCCAGAGTATTGTCAAAAATGGTTGCAACAACGCTCAGGGGTGTCATGATCAGCGCCAGCACCAGGAATAAAATACCCAGGCTCTTCCACAGAGCCACTGTGCGGCGTTTTGCCCGCTTACATTCCTTTTTCAGCTGTTTCAGCTGTACTTTTCTTTCGTCCATAATCATCCTCATTTCTGTGCCATGCACATAGATTTATGATACGCAGATATTTTATCACAGGCAGAAAATCAATGCAACCTGCCAATATTTGTTTTTCCGTAATGCACAAATCCACATGGTTAAAATCGGTCATTTGTCACAAAAACGAGGAATCCATAATTTTACACCAAAAAGTCCGCTGTAAAAAACAGCGGACTTTTTGTCAGTATTATATGAAATATTAAGGCAGCGCATGCTCCGTCAAAACCATTTCATCTGTATAGATCGACCATTTCGCCAAATCCCATGCATTTTCCTTGACGCTTGCCCAACGGGCAGGCAGGAATGTGTTTCCGTTATTTTCATAGGTGCTGAAAATAGAAGACACAATAATGATCTGATCGTGGGCCGTCTTTTCATCCATGGTAATCGGTTTGCCGGTAAAGGGATTTTGGGGCTTCTCGATCAGTCCTTCCATGGCCAGTGACGGTACATCCGCATTGGTCATAAATGCATCGGAGGTAGTAAATGTTTCACTGCCGAAATCCTTGACCATCAGCAGCGGAAAATACTGCTCCGCATTAATCACACCCCGGTCGCCGCCATCGAACACCAGCTCAGCAAAATGCTCCATATCACGGCCATGGTCGGATACCAGTATGATTCTTGTGTTGTCATAGACACCGTTTTCTCGCAGGTAGTCAAACCATTTACCCAGCTGCAGGAATGCAGCCATGTTCACATGATAATGCATCATCTGGGTGCTGTTTTCCATGTTCAGCGTGACTCCGTTCACGGTAAAACGGTCTGTATGCAGGGCGTCAAACTCCACATTGTTTACCGTCTCCGCCGGTACATATCCGGGTGTCTGCAACAGTGTAGCCTCGTGGGTGATGTCGTTAGACATAAGCACCAGAGAATTGGTGCTGTCCTCCGTGATGGTAGTCATGGCGGACATGCTTTGCAGCTCTCTGTAATAGGTATTGAAGGTGCTGTTATTGCCGGTGGCGTTGGAAATATCGATTACATTCTGCGCAGTGGTCAGATTGGCATTATCGAAAGTTTCCGCCTGGTTATATCCGCCGGAATCATACACGGTTTTCTGGAGCGCCAAAGGCAACGTTTTCATCAAGCTGAAGCAGAAGAAATTCCTGTGATTATTCTTTATGAGCTGCTGCATTTCCAGGGGATCCAGGAATTTATCGTTGATATTGTAAGCGCTGATCTCGGGATACCGGTCATACATGGACAGATCTGGAATCCACTGATAACCGGCATAGGTGGGGTTGAACACCTGCACCCGGTAGTCATTTTCGTTAAAGATCAGGGGCATCACCAGCAGCGATTCGTTGTGCTTATCCACCAACTTTTCATCCCCGCGCTTATTCATCTCCACCGGTGTATACTCATAACCGCCAAACACCGCGGGAACACCGAAATTGGTAGAGCCGCCAAAGGAAATAGTATTGGAATAATAGGTAAAACCGGCAAATTGCTCTGCAAGTTCCGGATCTTCGTTCATAATATAGGGAACATATTCACCCATGGCGCGATCCAGCATCAGCACCACTACATTTTTTCCATTTTTGCTCAGCGTAAAATGGGGCATAACACTATCTTGCACATTGTTTTTATCATAGGCTTCTTGCACGATACTGTTCGCCGTAACCGCATTCACAGCAGACATACCCAGCAACGCTAATGTAGCCGTCAGCAATACCAACTGCGCAGCCTTGACCTTTTTCCACGATACTGCAAAAAGCAGCCCTGCTACTGCAGCCATCACTACAATATTCAGTACAATCTCCTTTCCGGTAAAGCGCAGGCTCTTTTCATAAATCAGGCTGGAGGAAATCACACCCAGATCTGTGCCGAAGAACATGTAATTGACCAGCATAACACCGCAGGCAATCCAGATCAGGTGTTCAAACATAACTTTGCCCTTGGGACTTGCCAGCCAATAGAAGATACCCAGCCATACCAGGAACGTACCGGCTGCCAAACATCCGGTGCTGATCAGATACAGCAAGGGATTAAACCGGGAATTTACCTCCGCAAACTCCAGCGGTGAGGAGGAAATAAATGCAGACGGGATCAGCAAGCCGATGAGGACCGTCAGAAACACGCCGCCTAAAACAAACAGCGCCCGATTCGGTGCAGGCTGGCTGACATTTTTGGACTTCGGCAGCTTTTGCAGCATTAGCGGCAAAACCAGCGGCAGCTGCAGCAGAACGCCCATGCCGATCAAAAACAGCTTTCTGCGGGCGGAGTCAGTATTGTAAATAAATGCGCCGAAGACAAACAAGCCAATACCCAACACAGAGGTTAGAATGCTCAGCACTTTCTTGGGGTTTTTCAGCTTGTAGAAGATAGTTTTAACCAGAGAGAACACATTGTTCAGTGTCCAGTAGAACACCAGTCCCGAAGGAGAGGTGTAGAGGAATACAAGGAAAAACGCTGCCATGCCGTAAAGCTGGATCTTCGTCTTCAGCGGAAACCCCTTCAGGTAAATAGCGCTGGAGATCACATTCACGGCAGTCATCAGTACCGGCAGCAGATTGATGGTCAGACCACCCACAACGATCAGCGCATCCGGAGCAGAAAGATCTGCAATAGGGCCGAGGGATACGCCCTCCAGCATTTTCAGATTGGACAAAAACTGGTAGGCCGCCATAAAGAACGGCACTTCCAGCAGCAAGGACACCGAGCCGTTCAGCGCATCGGTGGGCTTGTAATGATTCTGCCGGTAATAGGTCTGCAGGATCATCATCCGTTCATCGCCGGAGAATGACTTTTTAATATGGGTCACACCGTCATTGAGCTTGGCATCAATATCCCGTGCCTGCTCCTGCATGGCGTCCGCACGACGGTACAGCGGCAGCACAAGGATATTCATAATCAAGCTCAACACGATGATTGACAGGCCCGGATGATCCAGAAAACGATTGGCGATCATATAGATCACTTCAAACACCAGCTTCAGCGGTCCCAGCAGAAGCGTATCGATTACAGACAAAAATGACATATCAGTTACCCTCTTCCGTGGTAGTCAGTTCATGATACTTATCCATCAGATAAGCAGCTGCCCGGGCAGCGCCCTCGCCGTCAAAGGCCCATGTTTCTTCCTTGACCTGTTGGCGTCCCTCTGCATAGCGGGCATCCTCCAAGCAGGAATCAATCAGCTCCTGCAAATTCTCCATGTTCTCGACAGTGAGCTGACGGCCCAACCGAGGCAGAGCGGATTGTGTCCAAAGCGGCTTTTTCAGCCACCATGCATCATAGACACTGAGATCAAAATTGGGATCGGTGTAGATGATGGGCTTATCGTAGATCAAAGAGAAATCGAAGATAACGCCGGAGAAATCAGAGATCAGAATATCGCTGCGGCGCAGGACATCAAAATTATCCGTATCCCGGTTCCACTCCAGCCGCTCCGAATCCGGATACTGCTGCATCAGCTTATCCAGCATTTCCGTTTCAGACTTAAAGGACTGGGGATGGGGTCGGATAATCACGTGGTAGCCGGTTTTCAGCAGCACGTCGATGATCTTACCGCCGTAAACATTCAAAATAGCGCTGGGACCCCACGAGGGTGCCAACAGCACCGTGCGGGGATGCGCAGGAGCAGGTCCCTCCTGCTGCAGCCGCTGCGCCATTACATCCATATAGGGAATGCCTACCTTCACCAGTTCCTTGGCGGGCAGATTGCGCAGGTCCTCCATCTGACGGATATCCTCGATCTGATAGTCACCGGAAAGCAACACAGAATCGTAGTAGTCAATACCGAACATTCTGTACAGCGTAATGTCATTGGCTGCGTGGGGAATATGTACATAGTAATCCACATCCGGAGAGCGCTTCCACTGATACACATCCAGCCCGGGTGTGGTGGAGAACAGAATGGTTGCATTCAAATAGTTGAGCTTTGCAAAGGCTTTGTTGTCCTTACCGATAAACTGTGCCTTTACATGGGGATAACTACACTGCAAAGCAGGGTCGTCTTCCGATGCAGTCATATACACCACATCCTTGCCCTGCTTGTCCAGTTCCCGGCAGATCGGCTCAAAAACGTTCCAGTAACGCTTATCGTCGGAAAAAATCGCTATAGGGATCTTCTGATTGCCAACCTCTGCTTTACCGCCGCTAAGCTTAAAACGCAGCTTGATAAACAGCATCCGCAGCGAATAGACCGCTGCGCCAATGACACCGATCAAAATGGTAAACAGCATACTTCCCGTGCCGGGATCAATGTAAAGTATCATGGGCTCACTTCCTTAGAAATCTGTATTTCATACATTTTATAACGATACCATATCAGCGGCAAAAAAGCAAGCATTTCAGCCTGTTTCGACATTTGCCGCATTAAAAGAACGTGTTTTGCAACACGGTCTTTTGGGATTATTGCATGTTCATTTCCGGAATGGCGATCTTGCTGTAGGTGACATTCATGGGCCACTTGGCAGTTGCCTCGTCGATCATGGCCGTTGTGCGCTCAGACAGCAACTGTGTGCGTGCAGTACGGATCCAGTTGAGCTCGCCATCAACAAAATACATCAGGTGGTAGCCATACTCGGTCTTTACGATAGCGGTATCACCCTTCACACGGGATGCATCGATAGTCCAGCTTTCAAATGCTTCCACCATACCGGAGCCCTTGTAAATACCCTCGTACAAGCCGCCGGATGCTGCAGAATACTCATCCGCTGTTTCAGTCATAGCCATTTCACCAAAGGACTCCTCTGTGGCTTCGCCGTCTTTCCACTGCTGCAGGAGAGATTCCGCTTTTGCCAGGCATGCTGTCCACTCGTCGTCAGAGTAGGTTGTCACACCGGTGGTCTCATCGGTAGTGCCGCCCTCCGGTATGACCAGAATGTGGCGCACGGATGCGTACAGGCCACTTTCCTTGGTAATGCCGTTCTGCTCAAATGCAGCCGCATTCTCAGTGAAATAAGCATCAATTTCGTCCTGATTGGGAGTCAGGCGATCCACTTCAGACTCATAGTATTCGCCGGCAAGATATGCCAATCTGACAAATTCCATGTAATCGTCCAGTGTGCAGCCGACACCGATAATGTCCCTAACCATCGCATCGGCGCTTTCATAAGAATTTTCCTGTGCCTCCTGCTCCAGGGACTGGCGAACACCTGCGATCTCCGCCTCGATTTCATCGCTCAATACAAAGCCGTTTTCCTCTGCCAGCAGACCCAAGATCTGATAATTCTGCCATGTTTCAATGGCAACATCCAAAAGGTACTGCTGCCAGGTCCGATCCGTATAGCCCTCAAAGGTACACATTTGCTCGCTAAGGGGTTTGGTAGTATCCAGACCGATACTGGACAAATAGCTGCCGTAGTAATTGGCGAAGTCAATAAACTGGCTGCGGTAATACAGCATCAGCTGGCTGTTGGTCAGTTCCTTGTCGCCTATGGTTGCCACCGCAATCGCAGCCTTTTCTTCGGCCTTCTCGTCAGTGACCGTATAGCTATCCTTTCTGAGGATATCGTTGCCTCTGGGCTTCAGGTCAACAAGACCCATAGCGGTCAGCAGAACCAGCACCAATGCAGCCAAAGCAACAACTGCAGCACTAATCCATGCCACCATAGGCCAAACTTTCTTTTTGGCAGGCTCTTCCTCAACCATGCTCTTACCACAGAAGGGACAGAATTTGTGAAACTCCTCCACTTCCTCATTACAATGCTTACAAATCATTCCTAGCCTCTTTCCTCCCCTAAAGGGGATTGATAGGCATAGTTTATCATGCAATCGAGTTAAATGCAAGAATTAATCCCAAGGTTATTTATAATCCTTGCAAATTGCCGCAAAAAATGCTATTATCTAATATTGAGAAAGTATAAGCTGAGGGAGTTTGTCCATGAACACCAAAACCACTGTAATTTCCGCTGAGGCGCTGCAAACACAGCTGGCCTTTTGCGATCAAATACAAGCCTATTGGCACGAACGGGATGCCGTACCCACCGCCTATGTTGAAACCTACGGCTGTCAGCAAAACGAAGCCGATTCCGAGAAAATCCGTGGCTATCTGAGTCAATGCGGTTATGCTATCACCGACACCGCCGAGGGCGCTGATGTGGTGGTTATGAACACCTGCGCCATCCGGGAGCACGCAGAGCAGCGTGTATTCGGCAACCTGGGCGCACTGACCCACACTAAGCGCCGCCACCCCCGCCAAAAGATTTTTCTGTGCGGCTGTATGGCAGGTCAAGACCATGTTGTGCAGCGGATCAAAAAAAGCTTTCCCCATGTGGATGGCGTATTTTCTACCCACCATTTGTGGCAATTCCCCCAACTGCTGCACCGGGTGCTGACCGTTGGCAAGCGCAGCTATCTGGTGGAGGACGAGCCCGGCTCTATCTGCGAGGATATCCCCCAGCTGCGGGATAATACCCTGAAAGCATGGGTGTCTATTATGTACGGCTGCAACAATTTCTGCACCTACTGTATTGTCCCCTATGTCCGGGGCAGAGAGCGCAGCCGCCAAAGCGCAGACATTATTCGGGAGTGTCAGGCACTCATCGAAGCCGGCGCAAAGGAGATCACCCTGCTGGGTCAGAATGTGAACTCCTACGGCAAGGATTTGGCAGAGGGTGTGGATTTTTCCGACCTGCTGAAAATGATCGCAGATCTGCCCGGCGATTTCCTGATCCGGTTTATGACCAGTCATCCCCGGGATGCGGGCAAAAAGCTGTTTGATACCATGGCTGCCAATCCCAAGATCGCAAAGCAGCTGCATCTGCCTTTCCAGTCCGGCTCCAGCCGGGTGCTGAAGGCTATGAACCGGCACTATGACCGGGAGCAGTACCTGGAACTGGTGCGGTATGCAAAATCCGTGATGCCGGAGCTGGTGCTGACTTCTGATGTAATTGTCGGTTTCCCCGGCGAAACCCAGGAGGAATTTGAGGAAACCATTTCTCTGATCCAGGAAGTACAATACGACTCTTTGTTTACTTTCATTTTCTCCCCCAGAGCCGGCACGCCTGCCGCCTCTATGGACGATCCCACATCCAAGGAGGAGAAAAGCCGCCGTTTTGATGCGCTTTGCGCTGCGCAAAATGCCATCTCCGAGCAGATCCACCAGGGATATGTGGGTAAGACTTTGCGCTGCCTGGTTGACGGCATGGATAACGGTATGCTCACTGCCCGGACAGAGGGCGGCAGATTGGTGCGTTTACCCGGCGATCCTCTGTTGGTGGGACAATTTACCAATGTAACGATCACAGGTGCTACCACCTGGAGTCTGACCGGCGAACTTGCCGGGAAGGAGTAACACTATGGCTACAGATAAAAATGAATTGACCCCGATGAAGCGGCAATACAACGCCATAAAAGAAAAAAATCAGGACTGTATTCTGTTTTTCCGTCTGGGCGACTTCTATGAAATGTTCGACGAGGATGCCAAAGTGGCAGCCCGGGAGCTAGATCTGACTCTGACCTCCCGTGACCGGAACAAGCCCAAGGAGGAGCAGACACCTATGTGCGGTGTCCCCCACCATTCCGTGGACGCCTATATCGCCCGTTTGGTGGCCAAGGGTTACAAAGTCGCCATTTGCGAACAGATGGAGGACCCTGCCCTTGCCAAAGGTATCGTGCAGCGTGACATCACCCGGATCGTCACCCCCGGCACTGTCACAGAAAGCTGCATGCTGGACGAGAGCAAAAACAACTACATGGGCTGTATCTGCGGTATGGATGGCAAATACGGCTTGGCATTCTGCGATGTTTCCACCGGTGTGTTCTTTGTCACTGTTTGTGCCGATGCGCAGGCTGCCGCTTCTGAGTTGGGTCGCTTCTCCCCTTCCGAAGTTATCCGTGGCGGCGAAGGTGTTCATGATGCCATTCTTGACGAAGTTTTATTCCAGCGGCTTACCTGTTGTGTAGATGAGGAAAAACCCGGTCAGTTTGATCTGGAGGAATCTCAGGAACTGCTGCAAAATCACTTTGGCGCATCTTTGGCGCAGCTGGGTCTGACCGGACTGCCCTCTGCTATCACCGCTGCCGGTACACTGCTGCAAATGCTGCAATTTGTGCAGAAAAATCCCTTGGAGCATATCCGCCATCTGCAATACTACACCACTGGCCGCTTTATGGAGCTGGACATGGACGCCCGCCGGAATCTGGAACTGACGGAAACCATGCGTTCCAAGGAAAAAAAAGGCACACTGCTGTGGGTGCTGGACAAGACCCATACCGCTATGGGCGGCAGAATGCTGCGCAGCTGGCTGGAAAAGCCGCTGCTTGACCCCACGCAGATCAGCCGACGCCACAGCGCCGTGGAGGAATTGGTCAACGCAACCGTCAACCGGGGTGAACTGATCGAGGCGCTGAAAGATGTTACCGATCTGGAGCGTGTCACCGCCCGAATCGTCACCGGCACGGTGAACTGCCGTGATCTGCTGGGTCTTGCCCGTGGTCTGCGGAGTTTGCCTATGGTCAAGCTGCAGCTGCAGCAGATGGAATCCCCTCTGCTGAAAAAGCTGGAGCAGACCATCGATCATCTGTCCGACTGCGCAGATATGATCGAAAACACCATTGTGGACGAGCCGCCGCTGACTGTGCGGGAGGGTGGAATCATCCGTCCCGGCGCCAACGAGGAAGCGGACAAGCTGCGGGATATCATGAACGGCGGCGCCGGCACGATTGCTGCTATCGAAGCCTCTGAACGGGAAAAGACCGGCATCCGTACCTTAAAGGTCGGCTACAACCGGGTGTTCGGTTACTATATCGAGGTTTCCAAATCCTTTATCGACCAAGTGCCGGAGCATTATATCCGCAAGCAAACCCTCGCCAACTGCGAGCGTTATATCACCCAGGAGCTGAAAGAACTGGAAAACCAAGTGCTCACCGCCAAGGATCGGCTCACTGCGCTGGAATATCAGATATTCTCCGCACTGCGTGAGCATCTGGCCACCCAGGCAGCGCGTATACAGATTTCTGCTGCCGCTGTGGCGGAAGCCGATGCGCTGTGTAGTCTTGCCCATGTGGCAGTGCAGCGTGGTTACTGCCGTCCGGAGATTACGCTGGATAGTGAAATCTCCATTGTAGATGGCCGGCATCCCGTGGTGGAGCAAATGCTCAAGGACAGTCTGTTTGTACCCAATGACACCCATTTAGGTGCAGCGGACAATCAGGTTTCCATTATCACCGGCCCCAACATGGCTGGTAAATCTACTTATATGCGTCAGGTGGCGCTGATCGTGCTGATGGCGCAAATGGGTTCTTTCGTCCCTGCCCGCAGTGCACGGATCGGCTTGGTAGATCGGGTATTTACCCGTATCGGCGCCAGCGACGATCTGGCTTCCGGTCAGTCTACCTTTATGGTGGAAATGGCGGAAGTGGCTTCCATACTGAAATATGCCACCTCCAAGAGCCTGCTGATTTTGGACGAGATCGGCAGAGGTACATCCACCTACGACGGCATGTCCATCGCACGGGCAGTGCTGGAATATGCCGCCAGCGGCAAGCATTTGGGCGCAAAGACTTTGTTTGCCACCCACTACCACGAGTTGAGCTCCATTGAAAACGAGCTGCCCAACGTGAAAAACTACAACATCGCCGTAAAAAAACGTGGCGACAAAATGATTTTCCTGCGCAAGATCATTCCCGGCGCAACCGACGACAGCTTCGGTATCGAGGTTGCCAAGCTGGCAGGTCTGCCCAGCAGCGTGGTCGCCCGGGCAAGAGAGATCCTTGTCCAGCTGGAGCAGGACGGCAAAGCCCCGGTGAAGGTGATCCGGCAAGAGCCGGATGACCAGATCAGCATGCTGGATCTGCGTTCCCAGCAGGTGTGCGCTGCGCTGGAGGCAGTCAATGTAGAAACACTGACCCCCATTGAGGCGATGAACGAACTTTACAAGCTTAAGAAAATGTTGAACTGATTATGAAAAAACTTACCGTTACCCTCAGCCGGACAGAAACTATTTTGGGTTTTATCTATCTGGCTTTTCAGCTGACTGCGCTGCAGTTTTTACTGCTGGTGTGTAATAGTCTGCTGAAAAAACCTTTGTCTGTTACCGGTCTGAATTTTGTGTTCTTTTGCGTTAATTTCCTATGCACCGCCGGTATCATGCACAAGTTCCTGATACGCTCTGCCAAGCAAGCGCTGGCTGCGCCTTTTCGTTGCTTGCGTTATGCCTTTTTGGGTCTTATGCTGTACTGGCTGGGCAGTCTGGCTTTCAGTGTACTGACTGCATATGTGTATCCGGATTTCTTTAATGTCAACGACAGCAGCATTTTGGAAATGACTCAGAGCAATTACAGTCTGATGGCATTTGGCACTGTACTTTTAGTGCCCATCGCCGAGGAACTTCTGTACCGAGGACTGATTTTTGCCAATCTGTACAACAAAAGCCGCTGGCTGGCTTATCTGGTATCCGCCACATTATTTTCTGCATTGCATGTGGTGGGCTATATCGGTCAGTATCCGCCGGTACATCTGCTGCTGTGCTTCCTGCAGTATATCCCCGCTGCCCTGAGCCTTGGCTGGGCATACGCAAAAGCCGACACCATCTGGGCGCCGATTTTGCTGCACATCACTGTAAATCAAATTGCTATTTTATCTACGAGGTGAGCTTTATGCCTAAAATCATACAGCTTTCTGCACATGTGGCCAACCTGATCGCCGCCGGTGAGGTGGTGGAGCGTCCTGCATCTGTTGTAAAGGAACTGCTGGAAAATGCAGTGGATGCCGGCGCTACCAAAGTAACCGTGGAGATCCGTGACGGCGGCATGACCTTTATCCGGGTCACCGACAACGGCTGCGGCATGACACCGGAGGATGCCCGGACAGCGTTTCTGCGCCATGCCACCTCCAAGCTCCGCAGTGCAGAAGATTTGGCAGCCATCGCTACCATGGGCTTCCGTGGTGAAGCACTGGCAGCTATTGCCTCTGTCAGCCGAATCGATCTGTTGACCAAAGCTGCCGGCGAGGTCAGCGGCACCGGTCTTATGCTGGAAGCTGGCAATATCACCGAGGAAAACGAGGTTGGCTGCCCCGACGGCACTACCATTATCGTTCGGGATCTGTTTTTCAACACCCCGGCGCGTATGAAGTTTATGAAATCCGACACCGTGGAGGGAGGCAAGGTCGCTGCTGCGGTGCAGCTGCAAGCGTTGGCGCACCCGGAAGTCGCTTTCCGCTTCCTGCGTGACGGCAAGGAAGTACTTTCAACCCCCGGCTCGGGAGATTTGGAGGCCGCCGTTTATTGTGTCTACGGACGGGACAGCGGCAGAATGGTAAAGCTGGAAACCAACTGGGAAGGCTATCGTCTGACCGGCTATGTTTCCAAACCCACTGATGCCCGGGCAAGCCGGAATCTGCAAACCTTTTTCGTAAATGGCAGACCGGTAAAATCCAAGCTGCTGGTGGCAGCCTTGGAGGAGGCATACCGCAATCAGCTGATGGTGGGCAAATTCCCCGCCTGCGTGCTGCATCTGGAGCTTCCTGCCAATGTGGTGGATGTGAATGTCCATCCGGCTAAAACAGAAGTAAAATTCCTTAATGAAAAAGCTGTATTTGACTGCATCCATTACGGCATTTTGGGCGCGCTGAACAAAACACCGGACAGACCGCAGGTGCAGTTTAAGCCTACCCCTGTTGCCCCCACTGCGCCCCAAGCTGCACCAGTAAAGCAACAAAACTTTTTCCGCACCATGACCGCAGAGGAATATAAGAATTTCTCCGTCGCTATCAAGGATGCGCCCCAACCGGAGAGAAATGCCGCCATGATGACTGCCGCAGCTGTAGAGCGTTCTGCGCCTCTGCCCTTGCGGGAAAATGTCATGTTGCCCAAGCTGGAAACACCGGTGCCGCTGCCCGTTTCTGCCCCTGAGCAAGCGCCTGAACAGCAGGAAATTCGCATGCCGGAGCAGACCCCTTGGCGCATGGTAGGCGAACTGTACCGGACATATATTTTGGTGGAACAAGGCGAGGATGCCTTTTTGATCGACAAGCATGCCGCCCACGAGCGGATCTTGTTCGATAAGCTGAAAGCCAACCAGGAAGCCATCAGCTGCCAAATGCTGCTGACCCCTATCCCCTGCCGGTTAAATCCCGAAAGCATCGCACTGTTGCTTGCCAACAGGGACTTGCTGGCGCAGCTGGGCTTCGATATTGACGAATTTGGGAATAATACACTGCTGCTGCGTCAGACCCCCATGGATCTGTCACCGGAGGATGCCGCCGACGCTTTGGATGCATTAAGCGCAGATCTGCAAAGCGGTCGCCGGGAGAGCAAAGACAATGTCCGTGACGAGCTGCTGCATACCGTAGCATGCAAAGCTGCTATCAAGGCCGGCTGGCACACCGATGAAAAAGAGTTGCTGGCGCTGGCAACCCAGGTCATGTCCCGGGATGAACTGAAATACTGTCCCCACGGCAGACCGATCTGCATTTGCCTCAGCAAAAAGCAACTGGAAAAGCAATTTAAGCGTACCTGACCGAAAGGAGGTCCGGAAATGAACAACATCATATGCATTGCCGGACCTACCGCATCCGGAAAAACCGCATTGGCAGTAGCGTTGGCAAGAGCCGTCGATGGCGAAGTTGTATCCTGTGACTCCATGCAAGTGTACAAGTACATGGACATCGGCACGGCAAAACCCACCCAAGAGGAAATGCAGGGCATTCCCCACCACATGCTGGATGTAGCCCATCCCGGGGAGGATTTCTCCGTCAGCCGATACTGTGAGATGGCAGCGCCCATTGTGGACGATATTGTCGCCCGGGGCAAGACTGCCATTATCGCCGGCGGCACAGGTCTATATATGGATGCGCTGATCCGGGGTAACAGTTTTGCCCCCTACCCTTCCACCGGCATGCGGGAAAAGCTGGAGGCGCACGCAGACAGCGAGGGCATTGAAGTCCTGCTGGAATCACTGCGTTCCATCGATCCGGAGAGCGCCGATCGACTGCATTTATCTGACCGCAAGCGCATTATTCGTGCATTAGAAGTCTACTACGAAACCGGTCAGACCATCACAGAGCACAACCGGCAGACCCAGCTGATACCGCCCCGGTATCAACCGGTTTGGTTTGCCCTGGAGGACACGGAACGAGCCGCTCTCTATGCCCGGATCGACAGCCGTGTGGAGAAAATGCTGGAGGCAGGTTTGCTGGACGAGATCAAACGTCTGCTATCTATGGGAATCCCCGCCAAAGCCACTGCGTTACAAGCCATCGGCTATAAAGAATTTATCGATGCGCTGGAAGGTCGCTGTACCATAGCAGATGCAACTGCCCAGGTACAACAGTCCTCCCGGCGGTATGCTAAGCGCCAGCTGACCTGGTTTCGACGCAATCCGGCGATCCACTGGCTGCAAAGAGCGCCCGGTGAAAGCACCGACAAAATTCTTATGAAAGCACGACAGATTCTGGCAGAATCCGACAAGTGAATAATGGTAAGATTTATGTATCCCAAAACTTCGGGAATTTCAAAGAAAGAGGGAATACATATGTCTGAACAACTCAATTTTCAGGAAGCCATTCTCGGCGAAGTCCGTCGGGACAAGATCCCGGTCACTTTGTTTCTCATGAACGGTTTCCAGCTCCGGGGCGTGATCGCAGGGTATGACAGTTTCGTGGTGCTGCTGGTCACCGATGGCAAGCAGCAAATGATCTACAAGCATGCCATTTCTACGATTGCCCCTATTCGGTCGTTAAAAACCGTAACCGTATAAGCAAAAGGCGGCGGAGCAAGGCTTCGCCGCCTTTTGCAGCAATAAAGACGAGGTATGATATGTCCATTACAGAAAACATTGCGGTAATTCGTCAGCAGATCCGGCAGGCAGCCATTGCCGCCGGCAGAGATCCCGGCAGCATTCTGCTCTGCGCCGCCACAAAAATGAACGATGCGGAAAATGTACGCACTGCCATCGCCGCCGGTGTAGACTGCTGCGGCGAAAACCGGGTGCAGGAATTGGTGGTAAAGCAAAGGCAGAATGCATACCAGGGCGCACCGGTCCATTTTATCGGCCATTTGCAGACCAACAAGGTCAAACAAGTGGTGGGCAAAGTGGATCTTATTCAAAGTGTGGACTCTCTCCGGCTTCTGGAAGCCATCGATAAAGAGGCACAAAAGCAAGGTATCATTCAGGATATTTTGCTGGAGATCAACATTGGAAACGAGGAAAGCAAATCCGGTTTCGATGCCCACCAGATCCATACTGTTTGTGAAAAAATATCCGGTTATTCCAACATCCGGGTCAAAGGTTTGATGGCAATCCCCCCAATTTGTCAAAATTCTACGGAAAATCGCAAATTTTTTCAAGAAATGTACAACCTTTCTGTTGACATAACGGCAAAAAAATACGATAATGTATGGGTAGATATTCTGTCCATGGGTATGTCTGATGACTACCGGGAGGCCATCGCCTGCGGCTCTACTATGATCCGTGTGGGCACGGCTATTTTCGGTGCCAGAGATTACACCCGATAAACATATTAGGAGGATACAAAGATATGAGTTTTTGGGACAATGTAAAGAAGTTTGCCCAGCCCTATTCCGACGAGGAGTACGACGATTACGACGAAATGGATGAAATGGACGACGAGCAGGATGCACCCCGCGGCCGCCGCAGCTCTCCCTTCGCCGCTTCCGATTCCGACAGCGGTTTCGGCAGCACCGTGGCTTCTTCCGCATCCTCCGGCTTCAGCGGTCAGGTGCTCAATATGAGCTCCGGCAAGCAGGAAGTCGTTCTGTTCCATGCAAAGAGCTTTGAAAACGCTGCCAAGGCAGCGGATGAACTGCGCCGCAAGAAGGCAGTTATTTTGAACATGGAGAATGTTGACAAGGCGCTGACCCGCCGTGTAGTTGACTTCCTCTCCGGCAGCGTTTATGCGCTGGACGGCAGTGTGAAGAAGATCGCCCAGTCCACCTATCTGTTCTGCCCCCACAACATGGATGTGGTTGGTGATCTGGAAACCATGCAGGGCGAGATCGAAAATTATATCTAATTCAAACAGAGAGGTTATACTATGTTTACGCCACAACAGATAGATCAGATCTCCTTCGGTCGCGCCGCTTTCGGTGGCTACGACATGCAGGCTGTTGATGAATTTCTGGAGCCGCTGACCGAGGATTATGTTACGCTTTACAAAGAGAACGCTCTGCTGAAAAGCAAGATGAAGGTTCTGGTAAGCAAGCTGGAGGAGTACCGCAAGAACGAGGCCAGCATGAAAGACGCCATCGTCAATGCCCAAAAGACCTGCGATATGATGGTCAAAGAGGCTGAGGCAAAATGCACCCAGATGCTGGTGGATGCCAATGCCGCCGCTATGGAAAATGCAAAGAACGCAGATGCGCTGATCGCTGCAGAGAATGCCCGGGTAGAAGAAGCTCGCGAGCTGGCTGCCGAAAAGATCAACGAGCTGCAGGAGCAGATCAAGACCTGCATCAATGCGCTGGAGCGCATCAAGGTCGCCAACCGCCCCACCCCCGCTGCCGGCAATGTCTTTGACTTCGACCGGGCAGAAAAGCAGGATCCCGCCGCAGAAGCTGTGGCTGACGAGATCTCTGCCAATCTGGAAGCGCTGGTAGGCACTGCAGAGGAAGCTGCCCCCAAGGCCGAGCCCAAGCATCCCGTTTCCGAAACTACCACCGGTAAGTTCGCAAACCTGCAGTTAGGCAGAAACTACGACCCCACCCATCGTTAATTTTATACATCATGCTTTGATGAGGACAAGTAAGTATGTTTTCCCCTTTCAGAGAGCTGCCGGTTGGTGCGAGGCAGCAGGCAGACATCCTTATATCACCTCGGAGCTGCGCACCGAACAACAGTAGGCTGCGCCGGGTACGCCCGATATTGCGTTAACGAGTGCCGGGAAACCGGAACGAGAGTGGTACCGCAGAGGTCAATTACGCCTTTGTCTCTTGATTGAGACAAAGGCGTTTATTTTTGCGTATATAATATGGAGGTATTATCCAAATGGAATACAAAAACACGATCATCACCCCTAAGACCGACTTCCCCATGAAGGCCGGTCTGCCCAACCGGGAGCCCGGTATGCTGGAGCGGTGGCAGGAAATGGATCTTTACAACGCTATGCTGGAAAAGAACAAGGATCTGCCCCCCTTTGTGCTGCATGACGGCCCTCCCTTCTCCAACGGCTATATCCACATGGGTCACGCACTGAACAAGACCCTGAAGGACTTCATTGTCCGCAGCCATGCCATGATGGGTTTCTACACCCCTTATGTCCCCGGCTGGGATAACCACGGTCTGCCTATCGAGCGTGCCATCGAGAACTCCAAGAAAAAGCTGAACAAGGACATGTCCGTGCCGGAATTCCGGAAAGCTTGCGAGGAGTTTGCCGAGGACTTTATCCAGAAGCAGATGGGCGGCTTTAAGCGCCTGGGCGTTGTGGGCGACTGGGAAAACCCCTATCGCACCATGGACAAGCATTTTGAGGCGCAGGAAGTTAAGGTCTTTGGCAGAATGTTCGACAAGGGTTATATTTACAAGGGTCTGAAGCCCGTTACCTGGTGTCCTTTCTGCGCTACCGCTGTGGCGGAAGCCGACATTGAGTATCAGGACGATCCCTGTACCTCTGTGTATGTGAAGTTCTCTGTCAATGACGATCAGGGCAAGCTTGGTGGCGTAGATCTGTCCAAGACCTATTTTGTGATCTGGACCACCACCATCTGGACTCTGCCGGGTAACATGGCCATCTGCCTGCACCCCAGAGATAACTATGTGCTGGTCAGACCTGACTACAGCGACGAAACCTTTATCGTGGCAGAGGCGCTGTGCGAGAAGGTCATGGGCATGGGCGGCTACACCAGCTACCAGATCCTGGCAACCTATCCCGGCGCATACTTTGAGAATATGACCGCAAACCACCCGTTCCTGCCCAAGACCAGCCGTCTGGTCAACGCAGAGTACGTCACCATGGATTCCGGTACCGGCTGTGTCCACACTGCTCCCGGCTTTGGTGCGGATGACTATCAGACTTGTATGCGTTATGGTATGGATCTGATTGTTCCCGTGGACGATTACGGTCGTCATACCGACTATGCCGGCAAGTATGCCGGTCTGAAAACCGAGGAATCTAACCCCATTATTCTGGCGGACATGAAAGAATCCGGCGCACTGTTTGCTGCCGAGGAGATCATGCACTCCTACCCCCACCATGACCGCTGCAAGAAGCCGGTAATTTTCCGTGCAACGCCTCAGTGGTTCTGCTCTGTGGAATCCTTTAAGGATCAGGCAATCAAGGCTATTGAGAATGTGCAGTGGTATCCTGCATGGGGCGAGGATCGTATGATCAGCATGATCCGTGAGCGTGCCGACTGGTGTATCAGCCGTCAGCGCCGCTGGGGTCTGCCCATCCCCGTGTTCTACTGCACCGATTGCGGCAAACCCGTTTCCACTCCCGAGTCTATCGAAAAGATCTCCAAGCTATTCGATGAATTCGGCTCTAACGTATGGTTTGAAAAGGAAGCTATGGAGCTTGTTCCCGAAGGCTTCACTTGCCCCCACTGCGGCGGTAAGGACTTCGACAAGGAAACTGACACTTTGGACTGCTGGTTTGACTCCGGCTCTACTCACTACGCTTCTTTGATGCACCGTACACCCGATCTGTGGCCTGCCGATGTATATCTGGAAGGCGCAGACCAGTACCGTGGTTGGTTCCAGTCCTCCCTGCTGACCTCTGTGGGCGCACTGGATCAGGGCGCACCTTTCAAGCAGGTGCTGACCCACGGCTGGACCGTTGACGGTCAGGGACGTGCAATGCACAAGAGCTTGGGCAACGGTGTTGATCCTGCCGACCTGATCAAGGACTTCGGCGCAGACATCGTCCGTCTGTGGGCTGCCTCCTCTGACTACCACGCAGACGTGCGCTGCTCCAAGGAGATCTTTAAGCAGATCGCACAGAACTACCTGAAGTTCCGTAACACTGCCCGTTACTGTCTGGGCAACCTGGACGGCTTTGACGCCAACGATCTGGTGCCTGCCGACCAGCTGGAGGAACTGGACAAGTGGGCGCTGACCAAGCTGAACAGCCTGATCGCTGCCTGCCGCAAGTCCTACAATAACTACGAGTTCCATCTGGTTTCCCACGCTATCAACGATTTCTGCGTAGTTGATCTTTCCAGCTTCTATCTGGATATCATTAAGGATCGTTTGTACTGCGAGGAAAAGAACGGACTGCGCCGTCGCAGCGCACAGACTGCTCTGTTCCTGATCGTAGACGCTATGGCAAAGTTGTTCGCTCCCATTTTGGCATTCACCTGCGACGAGATCTGGCAGGCTATGCCCCATCGTGACGGCGACGATGCCCGTAATATCCTGCTGAACCAAATGCCCGCTGACTGCGCCCAGTATGTGCTGGACGAGCAGGCCATGGCAAAGTGGGATATGGTGATGAAGTTGCGTCAGGATGTCAACGGTGTTCTGGAGCTGGCTCGTGCCGACAAGCGTATCGGCAAGGCGCTGGAGGCACATGTGAGCCTGCAGACCGAGGATGCTCAGCTGCAGCAGCTGTGCAAGGATCTGAACTTGTCTGAGATCTGCATCGTTTCCTCCTGCGCTTGGGAGAACGTCCCCGAGGGCGCAACCACCGGTGTTGGCGCAAATCTGCCCCAGCTGACCGTTGGTGTTGTAGAAGCCCGTGGAGAGAAATGTCCCCGTTGCTGGATGCACTCCACCCAGGCAAACAGCGAGGGTCTTTGCCCCCGTTGCGCAAGTGTCATCGCAGCCATGGATCCAGATGAACTAATCTGAATATGAAAATCCCCGGAGCTAACGCTCCGGGGATCTTTTATTTTGTTAATTAGCCTTCGCTGACCATTTCAGCCTCAGCTTCTGCTGCCAACGCCTCGTCATAGGAAATGACAGGCTTCACATCCTTGCCCTTGATCTTACGATCCACATAGTTCTTTGTGATCTTCATAACCAACGGGAACAGGCACACAACGCCGATCAGGTTGGGGAACATCATCAGACCGTTGAAGGTATCGGAAATGTCCCATGCCAGAGAAGAGGTCATCACTGCGCCGAACATAATGGTGCAGATGTGAATGATACGGAACACAACGGTGGTCTTTGTGCCGAACAGATATTCCCAAGCCTTGCTGCCGTAGTGAGACCAACCCAGCACGGTAGTGAATGCAAACAAGAACATAGCGATGGCGATAAAGCGGCTGCCGATATTACCCCAGCCAAAGACGGTGTTGAATGCACCGCCAACCAGCGTAGCGTCGGTGTAGCCTTCCATAATGGCACCGGTGGTCAGGTTGTATGCGCCGCTGGTCAGAACCACCAGAGCAGTCATGGTACAAACAACCATGGTATCTGCGAACACCTCAAAGATACCCCACATACCCTGCTGAACAGGCTCTTTCACATTGGAGTTGGAGTGCACCATAACGGAGGAGCCCAAGCCAGCCTCGTTGGAGAACACACCACGCTTGAAGCCCTGCGTCATGACCTTGCTGATGATCACACCGACACCGCCGCCGATGGCTGCGATGGGGCTGAATGCGTTGACAAAAATTGCCTTAAATGCAGGCAGGATGTTGGCGTAGTTTACACCGATAATGACGATACTGCCTGCCACAAACAGAACTACCATGAAGGGAACCAGCTTTTCAGCCACATTTGCAATACGCTTCAGACCGCCCAGAACAATCAGTGCGGTGAGCAGCATGATCACTGCGCCCAGGATCACATTGTACAGGCTAACGCCGCTGAACACCTCAATAGATGCCAGAGATGCGATGGGGAATGCGGATGCCACATTGGCAACGATCTTGTTGACCTGACCCATAGAGCCGATACCAAAGGAAGCCAGCAAAGTAAAGATACAGAACAGAACAGCCAGGATCTTGGCGGGGATCTTCATACCCTTCTTGCTGCCCAGACCGTCTGCCAGATAGTACATGGCGCCGCCAGACCACTCACCGTCTGCGTTACGACGGCGGTAGTAGATACCCAAAACATTTTCAGAGAAGTTGGTCATCATGCCAAAGAATGCAGCGACCCACATCCAGAACACAGCGCCAGCGCCGCCAATGCAGATAGCCGCTGCAACACCGGCGATGTTACCGGTACCAACGGTAGCTGCCAAGGCAGTACACAGAGCCTGGAACGGAGAGATCGTACCCTTTTCCTTGGTATGACCCATAACCTTCTTGGTGAACATGCTGCCAATAGTGTTCTTCCACCAGTGACCCAGCTTGGTGACCTGGAACACACCGGTGACACAGGTAGTGAGAATACCGGTGCCGATCAGCAGTGCCAAGCCAAACATGCCCCAAACGAAGCTGTTGACTTCGTTGTTGACATTCGTGATCAGATCTAACATAATTTTACCTCCAAAAATAATAAATGCAGGCTGCGGCAAACGCAGTCTGCAAAAGTAAAGTCCGGGGTTATACCCTAAATCTTTGTCCTTTTGCCTGAGAGATTAACGCTTGCACGCCTTGCCCCTTCGGCACTCAATTTAATGAGATTCTCCAAAGTTCTGTCCACCCGCTGTCCTTGCGTTCAGCTGGCTTCATTCAGCATTTATTTAATTGTCCACATTATAACAACATTTGTCCACGAATGCAAGTACTTTTTTCTATATTTTAGAAATAAAAACAGAATATTGTCGATATAATAAGTGTGGCAGACAAATAGCTGTCTGCCACACTGTATAAAATCAAACCTTATCGATAGCCTGCTCCAGATCTGCAATCAGATCTGCGGAATTTTCCAGTCCGCAGCTCAGACGGATCAGGTCTGCACCGACGCCCGCAGCCTCCAGCTGCTCATCGGTCATCTGACGGTGGGTTGCGCTGGCAGGATGCAGGCAGCAGGTACGGGAGTCTGCCACGTGGGTCTCGATAGAGCCCAGCTTCAGGTGCTTCATGAACACCTCCGCAGCCTTGCGTCCACCCTTGAGTCCAAAGGAAATAACACCGCAAGAGCCATTGGGCATATATTTTTGAGCCACCTCGTAATACTTATCGCCCTTCAGACCGCAATACTTGACCCATGCCACCTTTTCGTTGCTCTGCAGATATTCTGCGATCGCCTGAGCGTTGGCGCAATGCTGCTTCATGCGGAAGGGCAGACTTCACAGACCCAGATTCAGGTAGAAAGCGCTCTGGGGGGACTGGACAGAGCCAAGGTCACGCATCAGCTGCACAGTACACTTGGTAATAAATGCGCCGGCAAGACCAAAGCGCTCAGTATAAGTAACACCGTGGTAGCTGTCGTCCGGGGTGCAAAGACCAGGGAACTTATCCGGATACTTTGTCCAGTCAAACTTGCCACTATCGACGATACAGCCGCCCACAGCAACGCCGTGACCGTCCATGTACTTGGTGGTAGAATGGGTGACGATATCAGCGCCCCACTCAAAGGGACGGCAGTTTACGGGAGTCGCAAAGGTGTTGTCGATAATCAGCGGAACGCCGTTGGCATGGGCAACACGGGCAAACTTTTCAATGTCCAGTACGGTCAGCGCCGGATTGGCGATGGTTTCGCCAAACAGCGCCTTGGTGTTGGGACGGAAAGCAGCGCTGAGTTCCTCCTCGCTGCAGTCCGGGTTCACAAAGGTCACATCGATGCCCATACGCTTCATTGTCACCGCCAGCAGATTGAAGCTGCCGCCGTAAATTGCGGAGGAGGAAACGATGTGGTCGCCGGCAGAGGCAATATTAAACAGCGCAAAGAAGTTGGCTGCCTGGCCAGAGCCGGTGAGCATAGCGGCTGTGCCGCCCTCCAGCGCTGCGATCTTTGCAGCTACCATATCACAGGTAGGATTCTGCAAACGGGAGTAGAAGTAACCCTCTGCCTCCAGATCGAACAGCTTGCCCATGTCCTCCGAGGTGGCATATTTGAATGTAGTACTCTGAATGATGGGAATCTGACGGGGCTCGCCGCTGGCAGGACTATAGCCGGCCTGAATACACAAGGTTTCTGTCTGTAACTTTTTCTCCATGGGTATCACCTCAAGATTTATGTTATTTAAGATATTGTACTTCCCTACCCAGCTAAAGTCAAGAAAAACCGCCCCGGTATCATCGGGGCGGTTATATTTATATACCGTACAGCAGCCAAATGTAAAGATACGCAGGCACGATTGCCGCCAAAGTAAAGGGAATACCGATCTGGAAAAAATCGCTGTTACGCACTTCATAACCGGCTTTGCGCAGAATACCGATGCCGGCAATATTGGCAGATGCGCCGATGGGTGTACAGTTGCCGCCCAGTGTAGCGCCGGAGAGTAGACCAAAATAAAGCGGTATTGCCACCAACTCAGACGCAACACCCATATTGGCGCTGACTTGCATGCTCAACGCTGCGATCACAGGAATCATGGTGGCAACATAAGGAATGTTATCAATGAAAGCAGAAATTGCCACAGATCCCCACACGATAACCGTATACAGAAGGAACAGATTGCCGCCGCCAACGCTTGCCAAGCCGTTTGCCAGCATGTCAATAACACCTTTGTACTTGATGCCGCCGATCATCAGGAACAGACCTACCAGCAGTCCCAAAGTCTCGAAATCAATTTCCTTTAACGGGTCGGTAATGGCGGACAGTTTCTTTTTCTTACAAAGATTGTACACCAAACCCACAACCAATACACAGCAGCAGATAATGCCGTTGATTTCAGCCGGCAAATTCCAACTATTCGGCGCAAAGGAAACCAGCATCAGCAGCACGATCGTGCCGCCCAGCAAAATACTAGGGACATAATCCTCTACCTTGGTCAACGCACCGATACCTCCGATAGGCTTTTTCTCCTTGCGGAAAATGAAAGCAAGAATCAGCGCCGACAGCACTGCGCCCAACTCTACCGCAAAGAAAATAGAGGGCTTGCCAAAGTACCAAAAGAAGTCCAAAAAGCTCATATCCAACGCAGAACCCAACATGATCGCTGTGGTATCGCCCACCAGTGTGGCTGCGCCCTGCAGATTAGAGGAAACGGCGATGCCGATAATAAACGGCACAGGATTCGTTTTAAGCTTTTTACAGATCTCCATAGCCACCGGCGCAACCATCAGAACAGTCGCCACATTGTCCACAAAAGCAGAGATCACACCGGCAAACAGTGAAAGTGCCACCGCCGCCATCTGCACATTGGGGACTTTCGCCATTACCAGATCTGCCAAAAGTTCCGGCATCCTGCTTTCAATGAACAGCGCCACCAGACCCATTGTGCCGGCGATCATCAGCAGTACATTAAAGTCCAGCTCCGCCAGCACACCGGACAGCGGCAACATGCCGGTGACAATAAAAAGACCGCCCGCAGCGAGGGCGATGTAGGGACGATACTTGCCAAATACCAGCATCAGTATGTATGCTGCAACAAACAAGCTAATTGCGTATATCATTTCTATCTCCTTGGCTCATTGATTACCTAAAGATTTTAACATAATATAGCAAAAAAGTCAAGGAATAGCAATAGATGTCTAAATATCGATAAAAGTTTATCCCCCGATACCAAAATCGGGGGATTTTTCAGTCATTCGCCTTAAACATGTCCGCCACATCGCTGATGGTGACGAAAGCGCCGGGGTCGATCGTCTGAATGATCGTCCGCATACGGGAGATCTGAAAACGGTTCAAAACGAAGTAGATAATGGTCTTGTCTGCGTTGGAGTAGCCGCCCTTTGCCTCGATCTTGGTAGTACCGCAGGAAAACGCTTCCATCAGTGCAGAGCTGATCTGCTCCGGCTTGTCGGTCACGATCATGACCTCCACACCGTCAATGGCGCCACCATAGCGAATGGTCATACCGCTGCCAACACCTATGTACATATTACGATAGCAAAATAATATGAACAATTCTATTATTTTATTCGTGGTGGGCATTCATTCCACAGTGCAAAACCGAGAATCATTGCGCCGCCCAAAGCCTGCAGCAGGGTTATTCCCTCGCCCAGTACCATCACGGAAATCAGCACTGCCACCAGCGGATCTATATAGCTGAGAATCGCCGCTTCCTGACCGGGTATATCTCTCAATGCGGAGAAATACATGCAGTATGTCAATCCCGTATGCACCAAACCCACGATCAGCAAGCTTACCCAGCCGATACCATCCAATGCAGCGAGTGTGAATCCGCCGGTGAGCAGTACATACGGCAGCAACACAACGATAGCTGCCAGGAACTGCAGAAACGTTCTGTGGATACCGGCTACATTCTTAATAAACTTATTCACCAGCACCACAGACGCATATAAAACCGCTGCGCCCAAGGCAAATAAAATGCCAACCAGATTGTTGTTGCCGCCGCTGGACACACCGATCACCAGTACAAGTCCCAGTGTTGCCATAACAAAGCAAATAATCTGTTTTCTTGTCAGTTTCTCCCGGAACAGGAATGGGCAAACAACTGTTACGATCACCGGCGCAAAATAATAACTCAGCGTTGCCACGGAAACCGTGGTATATTTATATGCCTCAAACAGCAATATCCAGTTAATACCCATCGCCATACCGGAAACCAGCAGCAGCGGCACTTCCCTTTTGATCTTAGCAAAGGGAATCTTCTGTCCGGTAATCAGCAGAAATAATCCCACCAAAACCGCCGCCATAACAGCACGGTATAGCGCTAATTCACCGGAAGAAACTGAAATCCTCCGCACAAAAGGCGCAAGCGTACCGAAAAGCGCCATGGCACCGACCAGCAACCATCGGGAATCAAGCCGTTTTTTCATAACCAAACCACACCTAACAGTTCATTTGTTTCCAATAGTATATCGTCAAAGCACGCTATCGTCAAGTTGATAGATAATTTATGACGGGTTCGAATCTCACCATCCAAATACCCAGACCAAAACAAAACACCACCCTGTTGGGTATTCGGGACGGTGGATTCGATTTGCATTTTTGCTCAGGCAAAAATTATTGTATCGACCAGTGTTTGCACTGGTCGAAGCAACTGTCCACCGGACAGTTGCATTTATGATGGGTTCGAATCTCACCATCCAAATACCCAGACCA
>JAZRQK010000059.1:0-29455 GCA_045649665.1 Faecousia sp.
GAGCGCTTCGAGAAGGATCCCAAGTACGCTGACTACTGCACCATGATGGTTAAGACCCACCTGTCCCTGTCCGATGATCCCACCAAGAAGGGTGTGCCCACCGGCTGGAAGCTGACCATCCGTGACATTCTGGAGTACGGCGGCGCTAAGTTCCTGTGCCCCATGGCCGGTACCATCTCCATGATGCCCGGTACTGCTGCAGACCCCGCATACCGTCGTGTTGACGTTGACGTGGAAACCGGCAAGGTCTCTGGCCTGTTCTAATTGTTTTTTTGGTAAGCTCCGGAAGTGCTGATCTACTCTAATAAGCAGAGGCGGTTCTCCGCCTCTGCTTTTGGGGTATTTCAAGTTGACTGTTGACAGTTGAAAGTTGACAGTGATAAAATCAAGACGATAAATTGTCAATTATCAATTGTCAATGAATAATTCGACAAAGGAGAAATGGATTTATGGATATGACAATGGAAACCTGCCGCAAGTTTGTGGAAGTTCTGGCATCTGATGCACCGGCTCCCGGTGGCGGCGGCGCAGCTGCGCTGGTTGGCGCAATCGGCACTGCACTGGGCAACATGGTTGGTTCTTTGGCCGTTGGCAAGGAAAAGTATGGCGGCGTGGAAGCAGAGATCATCGACCTGAAGGCAAAGTGCGATGCACTGCAGAAGGAACTGCTGGATCAGGTGGAGATGGATGAAATTAACTTCCTGCCCCTGGCAAAGGCTTACGGTATCCCTAAGGAAGACCCCAACCGTGACGCTGTCATGGAGGAGGCTACCCTGATCGCTTGCTCCACACCCATGAAGATCATGGAGCTGTGCTGCCAGGCTATTGAGTACATCGCTGTGTTTGCTGCAAAGGGCAGCCGTCTGGCTGTTTCCGATGCCGGCTGCGGCGCTGTGTGCTGCAAGGCTGCGCTGCAGGCTGCAAGCCTCAATGTGTTCATCAACACCAAGACTCTGAAGAACCGTGAGGTCGCAGAGGAAATGAATGCCAAGGCACTGGGTATGATGGATAAGTACTGCGCTATGGCTGACGAGATATTTAATACCGTTAAGGCTGGATTCGGCGTTTAATGGCTGATAATTCGTGCGCAGTGCGCTGTGTAGCATGATCACTGTGCTCGGTATCGTTACATATTGGAAAAATAATATTTTAAGGAGATATTTACAATGGCTAAGAGATTGCTGGGTAAGGAAGTAAATGAGGCGCTGGTAGCTGCTCTGCAGGCTCGTACCGCAGCCTTGAAGGAAAAGGGCATTACCGCTACTTTGGGCATCATTCGTCTGGGCGAGAACCCCTCTGACCTGAGCTATGAGAAGGGCGCTACCAAGCGTGCTGAGGAAGTTGGCGTTGCAGTTAAGAACTTTGTTCTGCCCGAGACCGCAACCAAGGAAGAAGTGCTGGCAGTTGTGGATCAGGTCAATGCTGATGCAGCCATCCACGGCGTGCTGATGTTCCGTCCTCTGCCCAAGCACCTGAAGGCAGATCAGGATGAGATCTGCAACCGCTTGGATCCCAAGAAGGACGTTGACTCCATGACCCACATGTCCAATGCCGGTGTGTTCGAGGGTCAGGATCTGGGTTACGCTCCCTGCACTCCCGCAGCTTGTATGGAGATCCTGGATTACTACGGCGTTGACTGCAAGGGCAAGAAGGCTGTTGTCATCGGCCGCAGCCTGGTGGTTGGCAAGCCTGCAGCTATGATGCTGATGGAAAAGAACGCAACCGTTACCATCTGCCACACCAAGACCGTGGATACCGCAGCTGTCTGCCGTGAGGCTGACATCATCGTTTCCGCAGCCGGTGTGCTGAAGTCTCTGACCAAGGACTATGTCCGTCCCGGTCAGATCGTTATCGATGTTTCCATGAACTGGGATGCCGAGAAGGTCACCTCTAAGGGTGTGGGCGGCATGTCCGGCGATGCCATCTTTGACGAGGTCGAGCCCATCGTTGAAGCCATCACTCCCGTTCCCGGTGGTGTTGGCGCAGTGACCACTTCCGTGCTGATGAAGCACGTGGTCGAGGCTGCTGAGAAAATCTGAAACACGCAGCTCTTACATAACTGACGGAATCAAGGCAGGTAACTGCCGGGGAATGTAAGAGAATAAAAGCCGACCGTCTGGGCGATTCGATCCACCGGGTCGAATCGCCCTTTTTGCTAAAAAACATGGTTTTGAGGTGTTTATTATGAAAAAGTTGAACGATCTGCAAGAGAGTAGCTTTCTGAAACTGTTTTTTGCATTCATTTCCGCTTGCTTTGTGATCGCAGCCTTTATTCTGCCGGATCGGCAGTGGGCAATCAGCGGCTGGGTGCGTATCATGGTAAGTCCCTGCAAGATCTCTACCAACTATTTTGCCCTGGGTGGTTACGCTGCCACATTCCTGAATATGGGTCTGGTGGGTCTTTTCTGCACGGCTCTGTGCTGCCTGCCCGGTGCAAAGCCCAATAATGTTACCACATTGGGCGTACTGCTGACCATCGGTTTTGGCTCCTGGGGCATTAACCCCTTGAACATGATCCCCACAGTGCTGGGTGTATGTCTGTTCTGCCTGGTGAAAAAGGAAAAGTTGGGCGCTATGTCCAACGCTATGCTGTATTCCACCGGTATCGCTCCCATCATTTCCGAGCTGCTGTTCCGGTATCCCGGCGTGGAGTATCTGGGCTTCAACTGGCTGGGCGCAGTGCTGGCTCTGGTGGTTGGCGTGATCATTGGTTTCTTCCTGCCTGCCGGTCTGGGTCATGCGCCCAATATCCACAAAGGCTTTAACCATTACTCTGCTGCCGTTCCCATCGGCTTTACCGCATTTTTCCTGCGTGTTGTGCTGTTCAATGTGATGTTGGGCAAGAAAATCGGCGATTTGGGCGAACTGTCCACCTTGGCTGCGCCTACCGCAGAATTCTTCTGGGCATGTAACATTTTCTGCGCAGTTTTGTTTGTTGGCTGCATCGTAATGGCACTTCTGATGGGCTGCAAGCCGAAGGATTACTGGAATCTGATGAAGGACACCGGCAAGGGCGTCTGCTTCACTGCTAAGTATGGCAATGCGCCGTTCTTGATGAATGTAGGCGTGTTTGGCCTGATGATCGTTGCCTACTTCAATCTGGCCGCTTTTATGGACGGCGGCGCCGCCCGGATGGGCACTGTCTGGACAGGTATGACTTTCGGTATCGTGTTCTGCATGCTGTGCACTTGTAACTCCGGCAGCCATCCCCGAAATGTATGGCCGATTATGCTGGGTTATGTAGTGACCTCCTATCTGTTTGGCTTTATTGCAAAACAGTTTGGCGTGGAGAGCTATGGTTTGACAATTGCAAATCAGACCGTACTGATCGGTCTGTGCTATGCAAACGGTCTTTCTCCCGTTGCCGGCACATACGGTTGGGCATACGGCGCACTGGCCGGCGGTCTGCACTACTTGCTGGTGAGCGCTGTTCCCGATATGCACGGCGGATTCTGCCTGTACAACGGCGGCCTGACCGCAGCGATTATCTGTCTGCTGCTGGTACCCCAGCTGGAAAAGTTCTGCAAGACCAAGGAAGAGCGTCTGCTGGAAAAGACAAAATAACATGTAAGACCGGGCGGGTTACCGCCCGGTCTTTTTATGGCAGCGGCTTGAAAAATTTACAAAATATCCCTTGACAAAACAGGGGCGGAGGAGTATGATATGTGAGGTTAGCATATGCTAACATATTTTATGAGCAGCAGTTAGCGTATGCTAACTGATAAGCGTGAGAAAACCGGGTGAGAAATATGGATTTGACAAATGTACAGCTTGGACGAAGCTACATTATTGAAAATATAAAGACAGATGATGCGGAACTGGATGCGTTTTTGTTTTCTCTGGGCTGCTACAGCGGAGAGCCAATCACGGTGATCTCCCGACGCAACGGCGGCTGCACTGTAGCGGTGAAAGACGGCAGATATCATATTGACAACCAGTTAGCAGCAACGATCACCGTAGCTTAGATCCAGGAGGGATAATATGCGTATTGCATTTGCAGGCAATCCGAATAGCGGTAAAACCACCATGTATAATGCCCTGACCGGACGGAACGAAAAGGTGGGCAACTGGGCGGGCGTTACCGTGGATAAAAAGGAAGCGCCCATTAAAAAAATATATGCCGGCGAACTGGAGCTGATGGCGGTGGATCTGCCCGGCGCATACTCTATGTCCCCCTTTACGGCGGAGGAGAGCGTGACCCGGGATTATATCCGGGATCAGAAGCCGGATGTAATTATCAACATCGTGGATGCCACCAATCTTAGTCGCAGCTTGTTTTTTACTACCCAGCTGATGGAGCTGGGCGTACCCATGGTGGTGGCGCTGAACAAGGCGGATATTAACGAAAAAAAGCAGACCTATATCAATGTGGCGCTGTTATCCCAAAAGCTTGGGTGCCCGGTGGTGGAAACCGTATCTACCCATGCTGAGGGGTTGCAAGAGTTGATCCGTGATGCAGTTTTCCAAATCGGGCAAAGCCAAATACCGCCGATCATGCTGGCGGATGTGGACATGGCAGACCAAAAAGCGGTAGAGGCGGCAGACCGAAAGCGATACCGCCTTGTCAATAAGATCGTTTCCCAGGTGGAGAGCCGTCAGGTATACACCAGCGACCGGAACTTTCAGGATAAGATCGATAATGTGCTGACCCACCCGGTGGTAGGTTTGCCTATCTTTGCGGTTGTGATGTTCCTGGTGTTTCAGATCTCTCAGGCATGGCTTGGCCCATGGATCGCAGAGGGTTATGAATTTGCGGGTGGCGTTACGATTCCCGGCCTGGTCACACTGATCGATCTGTTCAAGCAGTGGGTGGCAACCTTGCTGGAAACGGCAAATGCCAACGATTTTCTTGCAGCGCTGCTGACTGAGGGCATCATCGGCGGTGTCAGCGCCGTGGTGGGTTTTTTGCCCTTGGTAATGGTGATGTATTTTCTCATTGCACTGCTGGAGGACTGCGGCTACATGGCGCGGGCAACAGTGGTTCTTGATCCCATGTTTAAGAAAGTGGGTCTGTCCGGTAAGTCGGTGATCCCCTTTGTGATCGGTACCGGCTGCGCCATTCCCGGCGTTATGGCAGCTCGCACAATTCGCAATCAGCGTGAGCGAAATGCAACGGCGATGCTTGCTCCCTTTATGCCCTGCGGCGCAAAGCTGCCGGTGATCGCATTGTTTGCAGGCGCTTTTTTTGACGAGGCAAGCTGGGTGGGTACGCTGATGTATTTTGCCGGTATTGCCATCATTCTGCTGGGCGCAGTTCTGGTCAATGAAGTGACAGGCAATCGGTTGCGGAAGTCCTTCTTTATTATTGAACTGCCGGAATACAAGCTGCCTTCCGTAAAGCGGGCGGCCATGTCCATGGTCAGCCGCGGCTGGGCGTATATTGTCAAAGCCGGCACGGTGATCTTGCTGTGTAATGCGGTGATTTTTGTAATGCAGTCCTTTGACTGGCGGTTGCAGCTGGTAGAGGAGGGCATGGCGCACACCTCTATCCTGGCCACAGTTGCCAACCCCATTGCAGTAGCTTTGGTACCGGTGGTGGGCGTGGCGGCATGGCAGCTGGCAGCTGCAGCGGTTACCGGCTTTATCGCAAAGGAAAATGTGGTTGGCACACTGGCGGTGTGCTATGGTATTTCCAACCTGATCAGCACCGAGGAACTGACCCTGATGGAGGGCGCAGGCACAGAGGTGGCGGCGGTATTTGGCATTACCAAGGTGGCGGCGCTGGCATATCTCATGTTCAATCTGTTCTCACCCCCTTGCTTTGCGGCTTTGGGCGCAATGCGTGCGGAATTGAGCAACCGGAAATGGTTTTTTGCCGGTGTCGCTTTGCAGCTGAGTACCGGTTACACCGTTGCGTATTTTGTCTACACGATAGGTACGCTGATCACAGCGCCCCAGACCTTGCATATTGGCGCAGCGCTCGGCGGACTTGCCTTTGTGGCGGCTTTTGCCGGGGTGCTGGTACATCTGTGCAGCCGGGCAAGAAAGAAGGTGGCGGCATGACCTTGGTAGACGGTATTGTTCTGGGTGTGATCGCTGTGGTACTGGGACTGGCGGCATGGTATGTTTATCGGGCAAAGAAAAAGGGTACAAAGTGTATCGGCTGCCCCACCGCCGGGGAATGCTCCGGTGATTGCGGTAACTGTCATAAGTAAAAAACACGCAGGAGTAATTCTCCTGCGTGTTTTCGTTATTTGCAAAGCTCTTCTGCCAACGCATCGATCTGCGCCCGGCTGGAATCATTTAATGCGGAAAGGATCTTAACGGAATTTTCAGCATAGGTCAGATCCTTGCAATCTACAAGCATGTTTTTCATAACCTTGGTGGCGGTGGGCGCCCATGAGCCGTTCTCCATAAATGCCACGGTGCGGTTACGGAAATTTCGCTCTGTCAGATGATGGATAAATTCCTTCATGTAGGGAAATACATCGCTATTGTAGGTTACGGATGCCAGCACCAGCCGGTCATACCGGAATGCATCCTCTACTGCCTCCGCCATATCCTCCCGGGCAAGGTCGGTGACCACCACCTTTTCGCAGCCGTAGCTTTCCAGCTTTTCCGCCAGCAGCTCCACGGCCTTTTTGGTGTTGCCGTAGATGGAATTGTAGGCGATGAGCACACCCTTATCCTCCGGGCGATAGGATGACCAAATATCATAAAGGTTAACATAATATCCCAAATTCTCAGTCAGCACCGGGCCGTGGAGCGGGCAGATTATGGAGATATCCAAAGCCGCCGCCTTTTTGAGCAGCGCCTGCACCTGTGCGCCGTACTTGCCTACAATGCCGATGTAGTAGCGCCGAGCCTCGCAAGCCCAATCCTCCTGCACATCCAGTGCGCCGAATTTGCCGAAACCGTCGGCGGAGAACAGCACTTTATCGCAAGAATCGTATGTAACAATGACCTCCGGCCAGTGTACCATAGGCGCAGTGATAAAGGTCAGGGTGTGCTTGCCCAGGCAGAGGGTATCGCCCTCGCCAACCACCAGCCGCCGCTGGGTATAGTCCGAGCCGAAAAACTGCTGCATCATTACAAATGCCTTGCTTGACGCTACCACCGTAGCGTCCGGGTATGTATCTAAAAATTTTGCGATGCCGGCAGAATGATCCGGCTCCATGTGCTGAACGATAAGGTAGTCTGGTTGCTTGTCGCCCAAAACGGCCTGCAGATTTTTCAGCCATTGGCACACAAAATTCTGATCCACTGTGTCCATAACGGCAATTTTCTCGTCGGTGATCACATAGGAATTGTACGCCATGCCATTGGGCACAACATACTGACCCTCAAACAGATCTACCTGGTGATCGTTTACGCCAATATAGCGAATGTCGTTGGTAATAGTCATAATATCTCTCCTTTTGGTCAATGGAAATATTTTAGCATACTTACTTTTGGTTGTATACTGGAAAAAACGGAAATTGACTGTTTTGACGGTTTCTGCTATAATGCAAGCACAAAGCAGGAGGAATTGACTATGCGAATGAGAAGAATGAAAAACTTAGAACCCCGGATGGAAAAGTGCGCCGCTTACCGGATTGCCGAGCCCCAGGAATATCAGGGCAAATGGCTTTCGCTGAAGTCGGACGCCAAGGCTCTGTGGGTGGAGGTCGGCTGTGGAAAGGGCAAGTTTACCGCCGAAACAGCGCAAGCCAATCCGGATGTACTGCTGATCGCCGTGGAGCGCTGCCGGGAGGCTATGGTGGTTGCCATGGAAAAGGCGCAGCAGATGGAACTGAAAAATGTATTTTTCATTGATATGGATGTGGAAAAGATCGAGGATATCTTTGCCGGCGAGGAGATCGATCGGCTGTTTATCAACTTTCCCGACCCCTGGCCCAGAAAGAAAAATGCCAAGCGGCGTCTGACCCACAGAGGCTTTTTGGATAAATATTGCCGGGTGGTGCGCCGGGGCGGTGAGATCCACTTCAAAACTGACAATGCGCCCCTTTTTGAGTTCTCGGTGGAGGAATTTGCCGCTTGCGGACTGCAGGTGAACAATCTGACCCGGAATTTGCACGAAAACGGCATTGTGGGCATTATGACCGGCTACGAGGAAAAATTCCATGCGCTGGGCACGCCCATCAATCGCTGCGAAGTGGTGTGTCAACCCTTTGTCCTTCCCCCGGAGGAAAAGAAAAACAAGGAAGAATGAGCAAAAGCAGGTGAAACCTATGGACTACACAGCAGGAAGTTGTGACATCGTCGTGATCGGCGCAGGTCATGCCGGCATTGAGGCGGCATTGGCAGCGGCACGGCTGGGAATGCACACCATTCTGTTTACCATCAATATGGACGCAGTGGGCAACATGCCTTGCAATCCTGCTGTGGGCGGCACGGGCAAGGGACATATTGTCCGGGAGCTGGACGCACTGGGCGGCGAGATGGGACTGGCGGCAGACAAAGCCTGCATCCAGTACCGGATGCTGAACCGGGGCAAAGGCCCAGCAGTCCATTCCCTCCGGGCGCAGGCCGACCGGCGGAAGTACCAGCAGGTGATGAAGCACACTTTGGAGCTGCAGGAAAATCTGGAACTGAAGCAGGCGCAGATCGTCAGTGTACTGACGGAAAACGGCGCAGTTACCGGCGTCCGTACTCACTTGGGTGCGATCTATCACTGCAAGGCGGCGATCATCGCCACCGGCACATTTTTGGATAGTACCATCGTCATCGGCGAATCGGTGGAATCCTCCGGACCGGACGGTATGCATGCGGCGGTGGGATTGGCGGACGAGCTACGAAAGTTGGGTCTGTCCCTGCGCCGGTTTAAGACCGGTACACCTCCCCGTGTAAATCGCCGCAGCATTGATTTTTCTCAAATGGAGCTGCAGCCCGGCGACGAAGATCCCGAGCCGTTCTCTTTCCGTACGGAACATAAGGTGGAAAACCGGGCGGTGTGCTATCTGACCTACACCAACGCCGAGACCCACCGGATCATCAACGAAAATCTCTACCGCAGTCCCATGTACGACGGTACGATCTCCGGCGTAGGCCCTCGTTACTGTCCCAGTATCGAGACCAAGATCGTCCGGTTTGCGGATAAGGAAAGACATCAGTTGTTCATTGAGCCTTGCGGCATGGACACTGAGGAGATGTATATCCAAGGCTTCTCCTCCTCCTTGCCGGAGGATGTGCAGATTCAAATGCTGCGCACCATTCCCGGATTGGAAAATGCGGAGATGATGCGCCCGGCGTATGCTATCGAATACGAATGCATCGACCCCACCCAGCTTAAGCCAACTTTGGAAACCAAGGTGGTGTCCGGACTTTACGGCGCAGGCCAGTTTAACGGCACTTCCGGTTACGAGGAAGCGGCGGCACAAGGCTTGGTGGCAGGTATCAATGCGGCGCTGAAACTGCAGAACAAGCCGCCGATGATCCTGACCCGTGACACCAGTTATATCGGCACACTGATCGACGATCTGGTGACCAAGGGCACGGAAGAACCCTACCGCATTATGACCAGCCGCTCTGAGTATCGACTGCTTCACCGGCAGGACAATGCCGACCAGCGGCTCACTGCCATCGGCGCAGCGGTGGGACTTGTTCCCCAAAGCCGATTGGCAGAGGTGGAGGAAAAATATGAAGCCGTCCGCCGGGAGATCGCCCGGCTGGAAGCCAAAGGCGTTCCCGGCTCTGCAGCACTGAATGAAATGCTTGCCGCCCGGGAATCTGCCCCGGTGACAAACTCTGTCCGGCTGGCAGATCTGCTCCGTCGCCCCCAAGTGACCTATGCCGATATTGCGCCTTTTGACCCGGACAGACCGGCTTTGCCCCTTTCCGTCACCGACGAGGTGCAGATCCAGCTGAAATATGCCGGCTATCTTGCCCGGCAGGAAAAGCAGGTGGAGGTGTTCCGCAAGGAGGAATCCCGTCTGCTGCCGGAGGATATGGATTATGAATCCATCGCCGGTCTGCGGCTGGAGGCAAAGGAAAAGCTGATGCAGATCCGTCCGGTTTCTATCGGTCAGGCAGGTAGAATCTCCGGTGTCAGTCCGGCGGATATTGCCGTGCTGCTGATCTGGCTGGAACAAAATAAATAACACGAAAATCGCCTTCGACACATAGGATAGTCGGAGGCGATTTTTATGCCAATTGTGAATACTTCTGTTCCGATCACTTCCGCAAGCAATAATGAAATGATCGACGGTTTGGTGCGTACCTATCCGAATTTTCGCAGTGAGCGACTGGCTGCAACTGCTTTTCAACGACCGGTGCGGACGCTGGTTATGGGAACCGGTGGGCGGCGGGTCTTGCTCACCGCTGCCCACCATGCCAATGAGTGGATCACGGCGCTGATCCTTTTGAAATTTGCGGAGGAACTGGGGCAAGCCGCCCGGGATAACGGCTCGGTATTCGGTGTACCTGCCCGGCTGATTTTGCAGACCTCCACCATTTATATGATACCCATGGTCGACCCGGACGGGGTGGATTTGGTCACCGGGGCGATCCAGCCGGGGAGCGTGCAGTATGAGGTTGCCCGAGGGTTGGCGGAGCGGTATCCCCGGATCCCGTTTCCTGACGGCTGGAAAGCCAATCTGCTGGGTGTGGACTTGAATCTGCAGTATCCCGCCGGTTGGCTGCAGGCGAGGGAAATCAAGTTCAGTCAGGGCTATACACGTCCCGGCCCACGGGATTATGTAGGCCGTGCGCCGTTAGACCAGCTGGAAACCCGGGCGCTGGCATCCTATACGGAGCTGATTGACCCGGCGCTGGTGCTGGCATACCATTCTCAGGGCAAGGAGATCTACTGGCAGTTCAAGGATTATGAAGTGCCCGGGGCAAGGGAATTGGGAGAGGAATTTGCCCGGGTCAGCGGCTATGCGCTGACGGAGGTGGCGTTTAACTCCAGCTTTGCCGGGTACAAGGATTGGTTTATCCAGCAGTTCCGCCGCCCGGGATATACCATTGAAGTGGGCGAGGGGGAAAATCCGCTGCCCTTGTCCCAATTCAATGAAATTTACCGGGATAATTTAGGGATACTGGTAACGGCGGCTTTGGGATTGCCGGGTTAAATATATGGTCATTGCCACGGGCGGCACCCACGACGCCCGCTTTTTCGCACCATCGAAGGGATTCCGAGACCAGTTTGAAAACTGGTCTCGGAATGACCGATAATTGATAAAGAAACGGGAGGGGTCAACCCCTCCCGTTTTATTGTTCGCTTTCAGCCAGCAGTCTTGCCTGCCGGATCTTTTTTAACATGGATATTGCGATGGGCAATGCGATGGCGAGGCTCAATACATCTGCCACAGCCTGCACCGAGGCGATACCGTATACCCCAAGGAATATGGCCATGGGGTACAGAATAGGAATAAAACATGTACCTTGCCGGGATGTGGCCAGCACGAATGCACCCTTGGCATTACCCAAACCGGCGCAGAGCATATTCACCACAGCCACCCACGCATGGACAGGCAGGGCGATGCATTGCAGCCGGATGCAAAGCTCACCGTACTTCTGCATATCCGAGCCTTGCTCGGTGAAGGCAGTGATCACAGGATTTGCCAGTATGAACAAAACAGCGGATAGCGCTGCAGAGCCGATAACCGCTGCCCAGGCGGCAAACCGGAAGCACTGCTGCACCCGGTCATACCGGCGCGCGCCCCAGTTAAAGCCGGCAACCGGCTGGAATCCCGTGCCGAAGCCCAGAATAATACTAAAGGGGAACATCATTACCTTGGTGGTGACGCCGATGACTGCCAGCAGCGCATCGGAAATATTACCTGCCAGCTTGTTCAGCAAAATACCCGCCACCACAGCCAGACCGCTGCGGAACATGCTGGACGAGCCCACGGATACGATCTGACCGATAATATCCCGGTTCAGCCGGATGTTGCGAACTGTCAGATGCAGCAAGCTGCGCCGGGAAATGTAGGGATACACCAAAATGAGAAAGCTGACCACTTTGGAGATTGCCGTGGCAAGAGAAGCGCCGGCAACACCCATATTCAGACCCCAGGGCATAATAAAAATGGGGTCGAGAACGCAGTTGAGAATACCGCCGAAGCCCATGCCGATCATGGACAAGGTGGCGCTGCCCTCACTGCGCAGACATTGATTCATAACAAAGCTGGTAGCCATAAAGGGCGCGGCGATCAATACATAGCTGGCATAATCTACAGCGTATTTCTCACAAGTGGGGGTTGCACCCAGCAGCCGCACCATGGGGGCAATAAAGATCGAACCGAACACCAGCAGCGTTGCGCCAATGCCGAAAGCCAGATAAAAGGCGGTGGACAGCACCTGACTGGCTTTCTTATGGTCGTTCTGACCCAAAAGCCGGGCGATGTAGCTGTTTGCGCCCACAGCCAGCATAGAGCCGCACATCATGATCAGCTGATCCAAAGATGCATTCACACCCACGGCGGCGGTGGCTTCCTCGCCCAAACCACTGACGAAGTAGGTGTCGGCAAGGGAATAGATGGAGTTGATCAAAAAGGCGATGATGGTCGGTATCGCCATTTTCAGGATCACCGAGCCTACCGGTGCGTTGAGCATCAGATCACGGCGGCGTTCCTGCTGCAAGGTATTATCTCTTTTCATGTATGTTCCTCTGTTTTCTAAATGTCTATCTTATTATAACACCGTTTTTCTGAATGGCAAGCCATTTTGCAAAAAAGTGATTGCCGTGGGCGGCTATGCCACCCACGGTGTGGCGTATATTACTGCAGCTGGGTGATCACCAAATGCGCCGAAACCGGGTCGGTGCCGCCGGCGTTGGGGGTGAGTGTCAGGGAGGTGGTGGCAGTAGCGGGGTTACGCACTGTCAGCACCGAGGTCGCCACATCAGTGGTGACCAAAGCCATACCTACCAGCTGGGATGTGGTGGCATCTCTGCCCACCACCGTATAGGGCAGTTCTGTGCCGTTCAGCGTCAACACCAGCTGTCCGGCTTCTTCAGCGCTTACCTGAAACAGTACCTGATAGGTGCCTACATTGGCCAGGGAGAAACTGGTGTCAGTGAGCTGGGTGATGCCTGTGTTGCTGTTTGCGCCTGCCTGGGGGAATGCCACATCAGCGCCGGCGGCGATGGGGGTGGCATTGTCTGTGGGCATCAGCGCATAATAGTCGGCAAATGCCAGCACACCGCCGGCAGGACCTTGGGGTCCGGTTTCGCCGATAGGACCCTGCGGACCGGCAGGGCCGGTAGCACCGGTCGCGCCTGTCGCGCCGGTCGCACCGATAGGACCCTGCGGACCGGCAGGACCTTGCGGCCCGGCAGGGCCGGTAGCGCCGTCAGTACCGTCAGCGCCGGCAGGGCCGGTTTCGCCGATGGGACCCTGGGCGCCTCTTGGACCGGCAGGCCCCTGGGGACCTACTGCCCCGGAATTCCCTGAGGGCCTCTGGGTCCTACCGGACCTTGCGTACCCACTGGGCCTTGGGGACCGGGGATGCAGCAAGGCTGCGCCGGCGTGTTGCCGGGGCAGCAGGGAGTTCGGAAAAAGTCATCGTCTGTAAAGGCGGGAAGGCCGTTGCCTTCGTAGCAGTTATACTTACGCACGATCATACCTCCTTAATCCGTGTGCATTCCATTGTATGTTTTGCGACAGTAATTGACACACCGGATAACGGCAAACGATTTTATCGTGAATCTGCACAAAAATAAGGGAGAAAATTTGTTACCCAGTTTCGGTAAAAATTTACTTGCTTTTTCACAAAAGAGATGATATAAATATAGTGTATTTCTATCGCTATGGGGATTTTGCACCCATTTTTGCAAAATTCTACATACGGGAAGATTAAGCTAGGAGGAAAACAAGTATGGAAAAAACCACAAAGCGTCTGCTTGGCTTGGCCATCGCTCTGGTGCTGGTACTGGGTATGATCCCTGTATCCCAGATCGAAGTCAAGGCAGACCACGTTGTTAATCTGGAAACAGTCAACGATAGCATCCTTGATGCAGATGGCAATGTTATTGCCACAAACTGCCCCGCTTGTGGCGCAGAAAACGTAACATGGATCGACGTCAGCGAATTGACACTGCCTTCCACCAACACACTGGCAGCAGAAAACATCCACTGCTATGTTAAGACCGCAACAAAGTCCGGCGCTCCTGCCAGATTCGGTTTGCCCACCGGTGATTACACCCTGTGTCTGCACACCGGTGTAAGCCGCGACCGTATCTATTCCCAGATTATTGTAAGAAGTGGCAATACTGTGAATATCTTTGGTGACGGCGAGATCCAGACCTACTACCAAAAAAAGGTGAACAACGTTCTTACCTATCAGGGTCAGACTATTCTGAACAATGTAGGCGGCGCAGATGTGCGTATCTACGGCGGCCAAATTATTGGCAAAGGCTCTGCAGAGTCCCCCGTTCCCAACTCCGGTGATGCTATCTATATGTCTGGCACTGAAGCCAATCCCAATACATTGCTGATTACCGGTACAGCGATTGTCCGTAACGGCTACAGCACCCAGGCGGGCGCACTGGTGCATACCAAGTACACCGATATTACCGTCAGCGGCAGCGCAAGCCTGTATGGTGGCAATTCCTCCGGCACAGGTGGCGGCAACCTATATATTTCTTACAGCTCTCTGACTATGTCTGGCGGCCAGATCTATGGCGGCAAGGCTACCGGTTCTAGCAAGAGCGGTGGCAATCTTTATATTACAGACAACAGTGAGTTGATTATGGAAGGCGGCAAGATCTACGGCGGTGAGTGCACCAATGCCGGCGGTAATGTTTACCTTTTCGCCAATAGCAATAGCTCTCTGACTATGTCTGGCGGCCAGATCTACGGCGGCAAGTCCGCTGCTTCCAATAAGTACGGCGGTATCTTTGCTCCTGACGGCACATCTTTTGAAATCACCGGTGGCTATCTGGCAGGTCACGCAGATGATCCTGAGCAGAATATCATCTACACCCGTGTAGGCGGCACCATCTCCGGTGCAACCATCGGTAAACTGGCAGACAACACTGAACTGTCCGGCAAGATCGGCCTGCAGACCGGCACGCTGACTTTGAACGGCGCTGAGCTGGTTGATGTGACAGTCAATGCCCTGAAGGACGGCGCAGTTGTCCGTCTGGATGGCGCTACCAATATTCCCAACGGCTCCAAGGTTCAGCTGTGTGCAGATACCGATGCTGCGCTGGAGGTCGTGAATACCTTTACCGGCAGCGCATATGTCTATGACGAGAGACAAGAGCTTGGCAGATATGCTTACGGCACTGTGCTGGAGAATGTGACTGCTGTTGCCAAGAACGCGCAGACCGGTGCATACGAGCCCAGCGATGCAGGCTTCACCGGCGAGGTCCTGTGGAACGAATACGAAGCAATTATTGGTAGCGCAAACATCGTTGTGACTGCTGACACCACTGACGCTGTGGGTACCGTTGCTGTCGGCGACGTGCAGGTCAGAGAGCAGGCAACCGGCGATCTGCTGACCTGGCAGAGCGGTGTTGCAGGTGTTGACTACACCACCAACTACATCAAGTTGGCAACTGCTCAGAATCTGGTGCTGAACAACGAAGATGTTATCGTGGATATCAACGGTCAGATTGTTACCGCTAACGGTACCGGCAGCCTGTCTGTTCTGAATACCAACACAAAGAAGGACGGCACTGTTGCCCTGGGCGACGAGGCTGATATCGACCTGGTTCGTGATGTAACTATGGCTGGCAATCGCTATGTGGTCATCGACAATGATGACGGCACTGCTTCCCCGCACGCAATCTCCATGCAGCTGACCAGCGTAGCATTGAGCACTGCCAACGCAGGCTACTACTACAAGGCACAGTATACCTTCGACGACGTGGTTGCCGGCAGCATTGACAGCTACGGCATCGCAGCCAGCGCTCAGGATATGCCCGGCGCAGACTTCTCCACCGAGAAGAACGGCGACGAGTATGTTAACGCATGGACTACTGAGACCAAGGCTCTGACCAGCGGCGCAGAGGTCAACGGTCACGGCATCGTGGATGTGCTGAAGGAAGGCGAGGACAACGATACCCGCGGCAAGACCAAGATCTACGCAGCTCCCTACATCGTCATCAATGTAAGCAGCACTGAGACTGTGACACTGATCGCTACCAAGGAAGTTGCTATTAGCCTGTACGACATCCTGGTAGCAATCGATGAAAACTGGGATGCTTACGCTTCCGCTCAGGAAACTGTACAGAACTTCGTAAGCGATGCTCGTTGGGCAAACGACATTTCCGCTTGGGAATTCACCAACATTCAGTAAGGAGGATATAAGCGATGAAGAAAATTTATAATGCTCCTGAAGTAGAGCTGCTGACTTTTGCTCCCGCAGAGCAGATCGCCAGCGGCGACGTAGAATTCCAGAACAGCACCGGTGACCAGGGTACAGGTTTCTCTGACCCCAACTCCATTGTTGTTCCCATCGGCAAGCTGCTGGGTCTGTAATTCAAAATATAAAAAGCACTGTGGTTTCGACCACAGTGCTTTTTTATAACCCAATGTTAGTGTAGGGGCGACCATCGGTCGTCCGCGGACGTGCAATGCATGCCCCTACAGTGTCATTTCGACCGAGCTGTCAAGCGAGCGGAGAAATCCGTTTTCTCTTTTGGTATTACGGATTCCTCGACTCCCTCCGGCCGCTCGGAATGACAATAAAATCATCGCAAAAAACACCCCGGGAGACCCGGGGTGCTACAGATTAAAATACGAGAAAATACATGACGCAGGCATTGGCGATACCAATCAGGATACCTGCGATCACCTGCAGGGGTGTATGACCCACCAGTTCCTTAAGCTTGACTTCCGGCAGCTCCCGGGATTCCAGGATCTGAATGATCTCGTTCAGGATCACCGACTGTTTACCGGTTTCCATGCGCACGCCGGTGGCATCGTGGCACACGATCACCGCCAAAATCGCCGCAAGGGCGAACTGGACAGAGCCAAAACCGCACATCAGTCCGGTGATCACCGCAAGGCTGGACACCGTGGCGCTGTGACCGCTGGGCATACCGCCGTCGCCCACCAGCCGCTCCCAAACGATTTTTTTGTAGATAAAGGCATTGATTATGACCTTCAGCAGTTGGGCGACGAACCAAGAGGAAAGACTGGTAATCAAAAACGGGTTGGTTAAAATATCAATAAGCCCATCCATGGATAGTACACTCCTGTTTGTTTTTATATTAGTATAACCTGAAAATGCTGCTGTGTAAAGATGTGAAATTTATCTTGCAATTCCAAATAACTTCTGTTATGATTGGCATGCATAGCACTTATCTGCTATGACTAATTTGCGTTGCATCCGAAAAGTCGGAGCGACAGCAGGAGGAAAAACAAATGAATAAGAATCTGAAAAAAATGGTGGGCATTGCCCTGCTGACAGCATTGGTAATTGTTTTGCAGTTCGTCGGCGGCATGATCCCTCCGGTAGGCGGTTTCTCCATCTCTCTGGTGTTGATTCCCATTGTAGTTGGCGCAGCTGTTTATGGTCCTTGGGTCGGTATGTTCCTGGGCGCTGTGTTTGGCGTGATCGTGAATATCAACTGCATTACCGGCGCAGATGTTGGCGGCGCTATGGTGTTCCAGGCGAACCCCATTCTGTGCATTGTGGTTGTGATGGCGAAGGGCATGCTGGCTGGCTTGCTTTCCGGCGCAGTTTACGCTGCTCTGAAAAAGACAAATAGCTATGTGGCTATGCTGTGCAGCGCCATTGTTTGCCCCTTGGTAAATACCGGCGTCTTTATTACCTGCATGATGCTGTTTTTCAAGGATGTGCTGGCAGCTTGGGCAGGTGGCGGTGATATTATCGCCTATGTGCTGTCCGGTTTGGTTTTGCTGAACTTTGTGCCGGAACTGATCATCAATGTGGTGTTTAGTCCCGCAGGTCAGCGGATCGCAAAAATCGTTAACCGCTAAGTTTCGAATATACCGGGAGGGTGTCTATGCTCCTTGCTATTGATATCGGCAACTCCAATGTTGTGATTGGCTGCCTGAATGAGAATTATGAAACGGTGAAGCTGTTTCGCATGGTCACGGATCTGAAAAAGACCGAGGACGAATATGCCGCCGGAATCAAAACGATTCTGGAGTACAACAATATGGGCAGCGAATATTTTGAAGGCGCAATTATTTGCTCTGTTGTGCCGCCGCTGACGGATATTTTCCGCATCGCTGTGGAAAAGATCATTGGCTGTAAGGCGCTGGTGGTAGGCGCAGGCCTGAAAACCGGCCTGAACATCATGATCGAAAATCCTGCTACCTTGGGCAGCGACATCGTGGCTGCCAGCGTGGCGGCGATGGCAGACTTTGAACTGCCGGTCATTGTGTTTGATATGGGTACAGCTACCACCATCACCGTGGTGGACAAGGGCAATAAGTTTATCGGCGGCGCAATCGTTCCCGGTGTGGCGCTGTCTATGAATGCGCTGTCTTCCGGCACATCGCTGCTGCAGAAAGTGCCTGTCGAGGCGCCCAAGACTTGTATCCGCAGCACCACCACCGAGTGTATGCAAAGCGGCGCGGTTTACGGCAACGCGGCGATGATCGACGGTATGATCGATCGGTTTGAGGCGGAATTGGGCTGCAAAGCCAGCTTGGTTGCCACCGGCGGCATTGCTGCCAAAATCGTTCCCCACTGCCGGCATGAGATCGTCTATGACGAGAACTTGCTGCTGAAGGGACTGGCGATCCTTTATAAAAAGAACAAAAAAGGTTAATTTTTGACAGAGGAGCTTTGCTCCTCTGTTTTTTCTATTGACTTCCCCAAATTCCGGGGGTTATAATGAAGTATCAAAACACGAAACGGAGAGCCTATGAGGAAATTTGCCGTAATACTCCTTGTGTTATGCCTGCTGTTAGCCGGCTGCGGCAAGGATGTTGTTCCCAAAGAGACCGGCGCTGACGGCCTGCAAATGACGGTGGGCATAGCCTTCCCCGGAGAAGGCGGGTCTGACTGGCATCGCCATGGGCAGGCGCTGGCAACGGCTTTGGAGGAGATGGGGTACAAGGTTTTGCAATCCTATGCTTCCAATGACCCCCAGCTGCAAAGTGACCAGGTTGAAAGTATGTTGCTGCAAGGCGCAGATTGCTTGGTGGTAACTGCGGTTGATTCTTTGCAGTTGACCCAGATTCTGGAACGTGCAGAGGAATCCGACGTGCCGGTGATCGCCTATCAGCGACTGCTGATGAACACCGATGCAGTGGATTACCATGTGGCGCTGGATTTCATGGCGGCCGGTCAGCAGATCGGTGCGTACGTTGTCCAGCAGAAGCAGCTTGCCACTGCCGCAGCGGAGGAGCGTACATATTCGGTGGAGTTTTTCATGGGTTCACCGGAGGATAACAGCGCTCTGCTGCTCCATCAGGGTGTTATGAGCGTGCTGCAGCCCTATTTGGACAGCGGTGTGCTGGTGTGCCGTTCCGGACGAGTGACTTTCGAGGACACATGTATTCAGAACTGGTCTGAGGCAACTGCCCGGAATCACTACTGGGAGTATGTTTATGATGCCTACAGCGAAAGTGATGCGGATATTTTCTGCGTTACCGGCGATGGCTTGGCGGACGGCTTGTGCGCTGCGCTGGAAGCTGCCGGATATACGTCGGAAAATTGGCCGCTGGTCACCGGCTTGGGCGGCAGCGAGAGCGCGTTGGCACGCTTGGAGCAGGGCAAACAGAGCATGACCCTGACCGTAGATGCGCAGGCGCTGATCGGCGCTTGCGTCCGAGGTGTACAGGCGTTACTGGCGCAGGAGCAGCCGGCAACCAATACAGATCCTTGCCATAATGGTGTAGAGACTGTGCCAGCATGGTTCTGCCCCGCGGTATCTTAATGAAAAATGCCATCCTCTGGGCAGTGCGCCTAAAGGATGGCGTTTTTGCGGAAAATTAACATAATGTTTATGTTTTTTGCGCCATAGTGTGATATGATACAAGTGAAATGTTATGTTAAGGAGTAAAATATGTCGAAGTTCAGTGTCAAAAAACCTCTGACCGTGTTTGTGGCAGTGATTGCGGTGCTGGTCTTGGGTGTGGTAGCATACCTGAAAATGACCCCGGATCTGATGCCCAACATGAACTTTCCCTACATTATGATCGTGACCACCTATCCCGGCGCAAGCCCGGAAAAAGTGGAGCAGGAGATCACAAAACCGCTGGAGCAGTCCATGTCCACCTTGGAGCATATCAAGGAGGTCACATCTTCTTCTGCGGAGAACTACAGCATGGTGATGCTGGAGTTTGAGGAGAGTGTCAATCTGGATACCATCGGTGTGGATATCCAGCAAAATATCAATAGTCTGCAGGCAGATTGGGACGATATGGTAGGTGTGCCCTACATTATGAAGATCAATCCCTCCATGCTGCCGGTGATGATCGCCGCCGTGTCTATGGACGGCATGGATACAGTGGAGCTGTCGGAATATCTGGATAAGGGACTGCTGAACCAGCTGGAGGGCGTGGTCGGCGTGGCACGCATCACCACCACCGGTTCTGTGACGCAGCAGCTGCATGTGGTGCTGGATCAGAAAATGATCGATTCCTGGAATCAGATCATCGCAGATGCCATTAACGGCAAGATGGACGATGCCCTTGCAGAACTTAACAATGCGAAAAAAGAGCTGGAAGACGCCCGGAAACAGATGCAGACCGGCAAGGAGCAGATGGAGCAGGGCAAGCAGGAGCTGGTACAGCAGACTGCCGGTACGGCAGCGGAACTGGACTTGCAGCTGAGCCAGCTGGTCAGCACCAAGAGCCAGCTGGAGTCGACCTTGTCTATGGTCGAGGCGCTGGAGAGCGCATTGGGCGCATTGCAGAACCAGACGCAGAATTATGAGAAGCGGATCGAAACGCTTAAACAGCTGCAAAAAACCGGTGAGGAACTGCGGTTGCGGCAGGCAGCGTTTGATGCCCGGATCGCAGCGATCCAAGCCAGTGGCAAGCCGGATGCGGAAATCCAAGCGGAGATTGATTTGCTGAAAGCAACGCCCGAATATGTGCAGTTTGAAGCCGATAAGGCGGAATATGAAGCGCAGCTGGCTGCCAACAATGTTACCGAGGAGGAGTTAGCTGGCAGAATCGTGCTGTTGGAGACCTCTATGGCTGCGGCGGAGCAGCAAGTGGAGGAGATGAAAAAGCTCCTGAAGGAGCAGGGTGTTGATCCGGATGAACTGCCCCAGCAGATCGCACAGCTGAAAGATGGCTTGCGTCAGGTAGAGGAGGGCATTGCCCTGCTGCAAGAGGGCAAGAAAGCGCTGAACAAAGCCCAGATGGAAGGTCTTTTGGAACTGGGCAGCGGCGCTGCGGAATTGGCGGTAGGCGAATCTACCGTTACCAATGCCATGACCCAGCTTGAAAGCGGCTTGGAAACTTTGGAGACCACCCGGGAGCAGACACTGGATCAGGCGGATATGAACAATATCCTGACCATGGAAACCGTGACTGCTATCCTGACAGCGCAGAATTTCTCTATGCCTGCCGGTACGATCCAGCAGGACGGCGTGAGCTACATGGTGTCTGTTGGCGAGGAGCTGACTACCGCAGAGCAACTGGAGGACTTGCTGTTGTTTGATTTGGGTATGGAGGGTATTGACCCGGTGTACCTGAAAGATGTGGCAGCCGTGATGGTCACAGATAACAGCGGCGAGACCTATGCCAAGCTCAACGGTGTGGACGGCATCGTGCTGAGCTTTGAAAAGCAAAGTACCTATGCCACCGCAGAGGTGACCGACAATATCCTTGCCCGTTTTGAGGAACTGGAAAAAGCAAATCCCGGTCTGGATTTTGCGGAATTGATGAATCAGGGCGATTATATATTCCTGATCGTAGAAATGATCATCAGCAGCTTGCTGCTGGGCGCAGTGTTCGCCATTATCATTCTGTTCCTGTTCCTGAAAGACCTGCGACCCACCTTTATTACGCTGTGTTCCATTCCCATCAGCGTGATTTTTGCGGTGGTGCTGATGTACTTCTCCGGGGTGACTATCAATATGATCTCACTGTCCGGCCTTGCTGTGTCGGTGGGTATGCTGGTGGACAACTCGGTGGTGGTCATTGAGAATATTTACCGGCTACGGGCAAAGGGCGCAAATGCCATTCAGGCGGCAGTTTCCGGCGCACAGCAGGTGGCTGGCGCAATCATCGCCTCTACCCTGACAACTGTTTGCGTATTCCTGCCCATCGTATTCGTCGAGGGCATTACCCGACAGATGTTCTCTGATCTGGCGCTGACCATGACCTATTCTCTGATGGCCAGCCTGATCGTGGCTATGACCCTTGTGCCGGCGATGGCATCGGGCATGCTGCGCAAGGAAAAAGAGGTTAAGACACCCGTTCTGAACCGGCTGTTGGTGTCTTATGAAAAGGCGGCGGCCTGGTCTTTGGATCATAAGGCCATCGTGCTGGGTGTGTCTGCTGGTTTGCTGGTGGTCACTGCAGCGTGGAGCTTGCTGCGTGGATATATTTTCATGCCCTCTTTGGATATGCCCAATGTCAGTGTGACCATCACCATGCCGGAGGATGTGTCCATGGAGAAAGCGGCGCTGTATGCCGATGAGGTGCTTGCCCGGATCGGTACTATCGACGGTATTGAAACTTCCGGCGCAACCATGGGCAGTTCTGATCTGTCTTTGTTAAGCGGCAGTGACGGCTATGATGTAACGGTGTACATCACGCTGGAGGATGAAACCGCTTCCGGCGCAGTGGTGGCAAAGCAGATCGAGGCGCTGTGCGCAGATCTTGATTGTGAAGTGACTGCCACATCGGCGATCATCGATATTTCCATGCTCACCGGCAACGGCATCACGCTGGAAATTTACTCCGACGATATGCAGGCGCTGCAGAATGCTGCCAAGGAAGCTGGTCAAGTGCTTTCGGAATTGGATGGCGTTGCGCAAGTTTCTGACGGACTGGAAGACGCCACACCGGCGCTGCAGATCCGTGTGGATCGCAATGAGGCCATGAAAAAGGGCATTACGGTGGCGCAGATCTATATGGAGCTGGCAACCGCGTTGCAGACAGAAACCACAGCCACTACACTGGAGCTGGAGGGAACATCCACTTCGGTGATCGTGGAAAAACCCAGAGATGCTGTGTTGGAAGTAGAGAAACTGGAGGAATATCCCTTTACAGTGACTACCCAGACCGGCGAAACGGTGGAGTTTGTTTTGGGCGACGTTGCCACCATCGAGGAAACCACCAGCCTGCATACCATCTCACGGTTGAATCAAAAACGGTATCTCACCGTCACCGCAGAGGTGACAGAGGATGCCAATGTAACGCTGGTGACGGCGCAGGCGGAGAAAGCGCTGCGCAAGGTAGATTTGGGCGATAATGTCACCTACCAATTTACCGGCGAAAACGAGGCAATCATGGAAGCGATCGAGCAGCTGGCGCTGATGCTGGTGCTGGGTGTGCTGCTGGTGTACCTGGTGATGGTTGCCCAGTTCCAGTCCTTGAAATCTCCCTTTATCGTCATGTTTACCATTCCTTTGGCATTCACCGGCGGCTTTGTGGCGCTGCTGGTGTGCAACATGGAAGTCAGCGTGATTTCTCTCATCGGCTTTATTATGCTGACGGGCATCATCGTTAATAACGGCATCGTGCTGGTGGACTACATCAATCAGCTGCGGCTGGAGGGAGTGGGTTGCCGTGAGGCGATTTTGGAAGCAGGCAAGACCAGGATGCGTCCCATTTTGATGACCACACTGACCACCGTGCTGGGCCTGATCGATATGGCGGTGCGGAAAAATGCCGGTACGGCATTGATGCAGCCGGTGGCAGTCGTATGTATTGGCGGTCTGGTGTATGCAACGCTGATGACCCTTGTGGTAGTGCCTTGTATTTACGAGATGATGAATAAAAAGGACCTGCGCAAGGTGGACGAAGCGGATTTGGAATTGCTGGATATTTGATAAAAAAGGACTGCCCGCGGGCAGTCCTTTTTGCACTGTATATCCTTGCAATTTGGCGGTAGCTATGGTAAACTGTTAAGGAAACCCGAGAAAAATAGGAAAGGAGGGCGGATATGCGTAGGATTTTGACGATTTTTGCAGTATTGCTGCTGGTGGCCGGATTGGTGGTCACCGCATTTGCATCCACCGGTGTGACCAAAATGGATAGTGTGGCTACCGTATCCGCTGACGGCAGCTGCCAGGTGACCATGACTGTCACCGTCCGTCTGGAACAGCAGATGGATAAGCTGTACTTTCCCATTCCGGCGGAGGCCTCCGGTGTGACTCTGAACGGCACCCGTGTCAGTGCGCCCCGTTCCAATGGCGTGCGCCGGGTCAATATCACAAGGCTGACCAAAAATGTGGTGGGTGAGGTTTCTTTCCATATCCACTATTCGCTGTATGACGTGATCCATACCACAGAGGCGGGCATGCTGGAAATGCAGATCCCATTGCTGTCCGGATTTGGCTATCCGGTGGAAAATATGACTTTCTCCGTGACGTTGCCGGATCAGATCGATGTTCTGCCCGGCTTTGTCAGCGGTTATCATCAGGCACGAATCGAGGAGCATCTGACCTATGAGGTGCAGGGCATGACCATTCAGGGCGGCTCTCTGAAAGCGCTGAAAGATCATGAAACACTGACAATGACTTTGCCGGTGACGGAGCAGATGTTCCCCCAAACCATCGCGCAGACCCAGGACTACCAGTTCAGTTTGACAGTGATGGGCATTTTTGGCGCAGTGGCGCTGCTGTATTGGCTCATTACCATGCTGAATCTGCCGGTGTGGCCGCAGCGAAGCACAGAACCTCCGGAGGGTTACACCGCCGGTCAGATCGGCTGTATCGCAGCCGGACGGGGTGTGGATCTGTCGCTGACAGTGATGAGCTGGGCGCAGCTGGGCTATGTGCTGATCAAAACAGAACGTTCCGGTCGGGTGCTGCTGTACAAGCGCATGGATATGGGCAACGAGCGCAGCGAGGCGGAGCGTCGGCTGTTTGTGAAATTGTTTGGCAAACGGGATATGGTGGATGCCACATCCTATCATTATGGAACACTGTGCCGTGCCGCAGCAAAGAAAACTGCAGGCATGGGTGAGCTGCTGCGCCGCTTTACCGGTAACCCTATGATATTCCGTGGACTGGCATCCGGTATCGGTCTGTTTGGTGGTATCGGTTTGGCGGTGGCATTGGCAGACGGCGCAGCACTGCAAGGTGTGCTGGTGGTGCTCATGGGCGCGGCAGGCGCATTCAGCGGCTGGCTGATTCAGGATATTGGCAGCGCCATCATTTTGCCGAACTTGCGAAAGGCAACCCCGGCTTTGACGCTGTGCGGCGCTTGGCTGCTTTTGGGTTTGATGTGCAGTGCATCTGATGTGAGCCTGGTTATGATCCTGGGTACGGTGACAGCCGGTCTGTTGCTGGCTTGGGGCGGCAGACGTACGGAAATGGGACGGGTAACGCTGGCAAAGACCATGGGTCTGCGGCGGTATCTGGTCAAGGCCGATAAGACGCAGCTGCGGCATATCTGCGATGCAGATCCGGATTACTTTTTCCGTCTTGCGCCCTATGCACTGGCGTTGGGCGCAGATAGGGCTTTTGCCAAGCAATTCGGCAATCAAAAGCTCAACGGCTGCCCCTATTTAACATCCGGTATGGATGCACATATGACAGCGCAGCAGTGGGCGGAGGTCTTGCGCAAAGCCTTGGCGGATATGGATGCACGGGCAGACAGATTGCCTTTGGAAAAACTGATTCGTATGGTTCGTGCCATTACGAGAGGATAAAAGGATCTTACGACTGTAAGATCCTTTTTTTACCGTTGCAAGCCGGCGGTAATTCGGTTACAATAGAGAAAAGAAACAAGGAGGTCTGCAAATATGGCAAAGCGGGTATTTCTAATCGTTCTGGATTCCTTTGGCATTGGTGCGCAGCTGGATGCGGCTGCGTTTGGAGATGCGGGTGCAAATACTTTGGCATCTTGCGCAAAGTCCGGTCAGTTACAGATCCCCAATCTGTTGCAGGCTGGTCTGGGCAATATCCAGGGGGTCAGCGCTGTGGAAAAAGTGGCTGTACCGATAGGCAGTTATGCCCGCCTGACAGAAAAGTCCAAGGGCAAGGATACCACCATCGGTCACTGGGAACTGGCAGGCATTGTTTCCAACCAGCCGCTGCCTACCTATCCGGAGGGTTTCCCAGAGGAAATATTAGCGCCTTTTCGCAAGGCTACCGGCAGAGGTGTGCTTGCCAATGCGCCCTGGTCGGGTACAGAGGTAATTGAAAAATTCGGCGCAGAGCACATGCGCACCGGTGATCTGATCGTGTACACTTCTGCTGATTCGGTGTTCCAGATCGCTGCCCATGAGGAGATTGTCCCCCCGGAGCAGCTGTATGAATATTGCCGCATCGCCCGGGTGCTTTTGCAGGGCAAGCACGGCGTCGGCAGGGTGATCGCCCGTCCCTTTGTGGGTCAGCCGGGAAATTTCAAACGCACTGCCAACCGCCATGACTTTTCTTTGCAGCCGCCGGCCGTCACTTTGCCGGAGGCGGTGAAAAATGCAGGGCTGGAAAGTATCGGTGTGGGCAAGATTCGTGATATTTTTGCCGGCGCAGGTCTGACGGAGTATGTGTATAATGCCAGCAATGCCGACGGCATGGCGCATACCATGGAATATGCCCAAAAGGATTTTACCGGACTGTGTTTTGTGAATTTGGTGGATTTTGATATGGTTTACGGTCACCGTCGTGATATTGACGGCTATGCGGCGGCACTGTCGGAGTTTGATAGATGGCTGCCGGAATTTTTGGAGCAGTTGGGTCAGGAGGATGTGGTGATGATCACCGCCGATCACGGCTGCGACCCGGGCTATACCGCCACCACCGACCACACCCGGGAATATGTACCGCTGCTGGTGTTGGGACGGGGTGTTAAATCCTGCGACCTGGGCACAAGAGAGAGTTTTGCCGATGTGGCAGCCACGGCGGCAGAACTGCTGGGTGTGACGCTGGATACCCCCGGCAAAAGTTTTGCAAAGGAGATCATGCTATGACACCGGAAATGTTGATAGAACAAGCAAAGCAGGCGATGCAAAATGCCTATGCCCCCTATTCCGGCTATATGGTGGGCGCAGCGCTGCTGTGCGCTGATGGCAGAGTTTTTACCGGCTGCAATGTGGAGAGTGCGTCCTATAGTCCTACCATCTGCGCAGAGCGTACCGCCTTTGTCAAAGCGGTGTCGGAAGGCTGCCGAAAGTTTACGGCGCTGGCAGTCTGCGGCGGAAAGGATGGAGAGATTGCAGGTCTGTTTCCGCCTTGTGGTGTGTGCCGGCAGGTGATAGCGGAATTCTGTGACAATGACTTTCCGGTTTACCTTGCAGACAAGGACGGATATCAAACCCGTACCTTGGCAGAATTATTGCCGGATCGCTTCTGTTTATAGGAATTTTTTGTTGCATTTTGCGGAAAAATGCATTATAATGTTGAGGTAAACATTCTGTGATGAAGGAGGTTTTCCGGCACGGCGCACAAGCTTTGCAGGAGGGCCTCCTTTTCTCATGGATAAAGAAAAATAAAACTGGAGGAAACACAAATGAATCTGATCTATGGCATCAAAGATAAGCCGAAGTTCTCTCAGATGCTGCTGTTCGCATTCCAGCAGGTCTTGGCGATTTTGGCTGCAACCATCGCAGTTCCCAGCATTATCGGCAATGGCATGAGCCAGTCCGCTGCGCTGTTCGGTGCAGGTGTGGGCACACTGGTATACCAGCTGTTCACCAAGTTCAACAGCCCCGTGTTCCTGGGCTCTTCTTTCGCATTCATCGGCTCTATGTTCGCGGCTTTCGGCGGCGCAGCTTCTGCATCTGCCGGCTACACCGGTCTGCTGCTGGGCGCCGTGTTTGCAGGCTTGGTGTACGTTGTGATCGCACTGATCGTTAAGTTCGCAGGCGTTAAGTGGATCAACAAGCTGATGCCCGCTGTTGTTATCGGACCCACCGTTTCTATCATCGGTCTGTCCCTGGCAGGCAATGCGGTTGGCGATCTGACCACCGGTAAGGTGCTGGTGGAAGGTGTTTCCGCTTGCAGCCCCTACGCTGCTCTGATCTGCGGTCTGGTAACTTTGTTTGCTGTTGTTCTGTTCTCCGTCTACGGCAAGAAGATGGCAAAGCTGATTCCCTTCATTCTGGGCATCCTGGTTGGCTATGTTGCAGCTGCAATCTTTACTGTGATCGGCATTCTGACCAACAATGTGGCGCTGCAGATCATCGACTTCTCTGTGTTTGCCAATATGCAGATCTTTGCAATTCCCGACTTCACCTTCATTGAGGCATTCAAGGGCGTTAAGGATATTGACGGCGCATTTATCGCTACTGTTGCGGTTGCTTATGTTCCCGTAGCATTCGTGGTCTTTGCTGAGCATATCGCTGACCACAAGAACCTGTCCTCCATTATTGGCAAGGAACTGCTGGAAGATCCCGGCCTGCATCGCACTCTGCTGGGTGACGGCGTTGGTTCTATCGCCGGCGCATTCTTCGGCGGCTGCCCCAACACCACCTACGGTGAGTCTGTTGGCTGTGTTGCTATCACCCGTAACGCATCTGTGGTGACCATTACTACCGCTGCTGTTATGTGCATCATCATGTCCTTCTTCGGTCCCTTCGTTACCTTCCTGGGCTCTATCCCCAACTGCGTCATGGGCGGTGTCTGCATCACTCTGTACGGCTTTATCGCAGTTTCCGGTCTGAAGATGATCCAGCAGGTCAACCTGAACGCAAGCAAGAACTTGTTTGTGGTCGCTATCATTCTGATCACCGGTATCGGCGGCCTGACCCTGACCTTCGGTAAGGTTACCCTGACTTCTGTCGCCTGCGCACTGATCCTTGGCATTATCGCCAACACTGTGCTGTCCAAGGGCGAGGAGGACTAATCCTTCGTAAAACAAATACCGCCGGTCACTTGACCGGCGGTATCTTTTTGTCCAAAGCATCGTATAGCGTCATGCCAAACAGACTGACCGGAACCCAAAGCAAGCAAAAGGGCAGACAGATCTGTCCACGAAAATTAAACGGCACATGGCGGTAATCCCAAACAGAATGATCCCGATTGGTCAGCAGACCGGTAATCAGTTCGACACCGGTAATAGCGCCGGCACCTGACAGCATACGCACCGCCAAAGGAACGGATTTAAGCTGGTTGAGTTTGCCCAGCAGCAGAAAAGAACTGCCCCCAGCCAAAAACATACTGCTATGTGTCCACCCACGCCACAAAAGCTCGATGCCCATATAGCTGCAGCCGCCGGCTGCAAACAGCACAGACTTTTTCCAAATGTTTGCCATGATGATCCCTCCAAATGCATGTTTCCCAAAAAACACGGAAAAATACCAATATAATACTTGACAAAAAGCCTGTCTGTGGATATAATAACAAAGCTGATTTTCAGCTATACTGAAAATGGCGGCGTAACTCAGCTGGTAGAGTACCCGGTTCATACCCGGTATGTCACCTGTTCGAATCAGGTCGCCGCTACCAGGCCCGTTGGTCAAGCGGTTAAGACACCGCCCTTTCACGGCGGTAACATGGGTTCGATTCCCG
>JAZRQK010000060.1:0-4509 GCA_045649665.1 Faecousia sp.
CAGATGTTGGCTTTTGCCAAAGCGGTTTCGTCGCCGGTGAACAGTACCCGGCGATCCTCCACCCGGACGTTTTCCATATCCATGCGCCGCAATTCGTCGCCTGCCAGTCCTTCCAGACCAAACAGACAGGGCGCAACAAACGTAAATTCCATAGTTTCCTCCCCGTTGTTAAGGAATGATCTTGTTTGCTTTCAGATAGCGCTCCTCCTCAGAGAACACGCAGCCGCAGTATTTCTGCATATAGAAGCCCAGCTCCCGGGCTCTGTCCTGTCCGGCACGGAAATAGGGGCGAAAATCCCGGTACAGAAATTCCACGCCGTATTCCGCTGCGGCTCTTTGGGCAGTTTCCCGCATCAGCTCGTGATTCTGATAGGGGCTGATAAACAGACTGGAAGTAAAACTGTCAAAGCCGCCCTCGGAAGCCTGCTTTGCGGTCTCAAACAGCCGCATCTCATAGCACTTTACACACCGCCCGGCGATATCCTCTGCCACTTCCCGGACAAAGGGGCGCAGGGCATAATCGTTTTTCTCAAAAAGCGTCAGATTGATGCTGTCGGCATATTCCCGCAGGCAGTTCCGTCTTGCCTTATACTCGGTAAAAGGGTGGATGTTGGGGTTATACCAAAAGCCGGCGACCTCGATCTTGTCGCCTTGCAGCACCTCGATGCACTGATTGGCGCAGGGGGCGCAGCAAATATGCAGTAATGTTTTCATAAAAGGCTCTCCAAAAATGTTTTTAGTATTATACCATTAAATAAAATTCAATGCAATACAATCCCATAATTCCCTACAGTTTTTATTAAGGACATGCTACTATACAGACAAGCTGATGTTTGACAGAACATCGTCTGTGGGGTATCATAAAGAAAAAGGGGGTACGAGCCATGGACGAACTGCAATTTATGGATGCGGCGCTGGCGCTGGCAGAGGAAGCGGCGGCATTGGGAGAGATCCCGGTGGGATGTGTCATTGTCAGGAATGGACAGATCGTAGGCAAAGGTCGCAACAGTCGGGAAACGGAAAAAACTGCATTAGGTCATGCGGAGATCGCAGCCATCGCTGATGCCTGCAAAAATTTAGGCGGCTGGCGTCTGTGGGATTGTACCATGTATGTGACTTTAGAGCCCTGCCCCATGTGCGCCGGTGCGATCATCAATGCCCGGATCCCCCGGGTGGTCTGCGGCGCAAGGGATGAAAAAAACGGTGCTTGCGGCTCGGTGTGCGATTTGTTTTCTATGGACTTTAACCACCGTCCCCAATTTGAAAGCGGTGTGCGTGAGGCGGAGTCTGCCCGGCTGCTGACGGAGTTTTTTGAGAAGTTACGGGTGGAGCTACGGACAAGACCCAAATGGAAAAAACCGGAATAAAGAGAGAAATGCGGTGCTTTTAGCACCGCATTTCTTTATCGGGAGGGGTATATGAAACTGCAAAAACAAAGCCTGCGCATAGGCGCGGTGGTGATTGCCGGCGCCCTATTGCTGCGGCTGGGGGCAGATGGAATGTTTCAGAAAGTGGCGCGAACATTGAAAGACCCCCGGGTGGGGACGGTGATGCTTTTCTTGGAGACCGGCTATGTTCTGCGGCAGGCAAAGGTGCAGTCGCTGGCATGGGAAGTCCGGCAGGAAGATGCGCCCACTATGCCAACAGAGCCCCAGCTGCAGCCGGTGACTTTTGACTCGGCAGATGCGGCGCTGGTGGAGGTCAACCGTGTTTGCGGCTATGAAACAGATTTGCCGGCATGGCTGGAACAGCCGCTGGACTGGAACTTACAGCAGGAAGCGCCCACGGTGCTGATCCTGCACTCCCACGGCACGGAAAGCTATGAAAAAACCGAGGATTACCAAGAATCCTCGGCGTACCGCACACGCAATACGGACTATAACGTGGTATCGGTGGGGACGCACCTTGCCGAAATGTTGGAAGCAGCGGGAATTCAAGTGATACACGATACCCAGATGCACGACAGTCCCTCTTATAACAATTCCTATAATAATGCCCGGGCATCCATTGAGGAGATCCTGGCGGAAAACCCACAAATATCCATGGTGCTGGATATCCACCGGGATGCGGTGGAGGACGAAGACGGGCAGATGGCATTTACCGTCACGGATAACGGACAGTCCGTTGCCCAGCTGATGCTGGTGGTGGGCACGGATGCCAGCGGTCTTTCCCATCCGTACTGGCCGGAAAATATGTCCCTGGCGGTAAAGCTCCATGCCCAGCTGGAAAAGCAAACCCCGGGAATTTGCCGCCCCATCAGCTTCCGCCGCCAGCGGTTCAATCAGGACTTGTCCACAGGTGCGCTGATCGTGGAAGTGGGGTCTGCCGGCAATACCCGGCAGGAGGCGCTGTTGGCAGCGGAAAAGCTGGCACAGGCAGTGATCGCCTTGTCCGCCGGCACGGCTTGACAAAATGCCGGCCTTTCGGTCAAATGTCCATTTAACGATGTGTTGCAATCTTGATTGTCATTCCGAGCCAGTGCGCACACTGGCGTGGGAATCCCCTACGATAACAAAATGGGGATTGCCACGGGCGCAAGCGCCCTCGCAATGACCACAATATAAACTGAAATTTGACAGATTGGAAACATTTCGTAATTGTCAAGATTCTTTCTGTATGATAAAATAAGAAAAAATAGGAGGTGGGTATATGATCGCCGGATTACAGAAAATGACGTTGCTGGATTTCCCCGGCAAGGTGGCGTGTACCGTGTTTTTGCAGGGCTGCAACTGGCGCTGCCCCTTTTGCCACAACAGTGAGCTGCTCCCCGGCAAGGGCGAGGAGCTGATGAGCGTGGAGAAATTTTTGCAATTCCTAAAGACCCGGCAAGGTCTGTTAGAGGGTGTTTGCATCAGTGGTGGCGAGCCCACATTATATAAAGAACTGCCGGCTTTGCTGGCGCAGATCAAAGCGCTGGGGTTCAGCGTGAAGCTGGACACCAACGGCAGCCGACCGGAAGTGCTGAAAGCGCTGGTGGCGCAGAAGCTGGTGGACTATGTGGCGGTGGATGCCAAGAATAGTCCTGCCCGGTATGCCGAGACCGTGGGAAAAGAGAACTTTGACCTTGCCCCGGTGGAGGAGAGCATGCGGTTTTTGATCGATGGCGATCTGCCCTACGAGCTGCGAACCACTTTGGTAAGACCGCTGCACGACGAAACTTCTGTGGTGGAGATGGGCAAGTGGCTGGCATCCCTTGTGCCGGGAAAGAAGCCGGAAAAACTGTTTTTGCAGCGTTTTACCGACCGGGATACGGTGGCATTCGCCGGTTTTACCGCCCCGGAGGAGGGTGTGGTGGACGTTTGGCGACAAATGCTCGCCCCCTACGCACATACGGTTACAGTTCGTAACTAATAAACCACAACATATTGTGTTTTGAAAAATATTTTTCACACAACATATTGACAATCGAAAAAAACTCTTGTATAATACGGACACTGTCACCTTTACGGACATTTTGACAGTGCCCGTATTTCATTTATATAAATATAGGAGGATAAGCGAATGTATCAGGTATTGAAGCGTGACGGCGGTACCGTCGAATTTGAAATTTCCAAGATCAGTGGCGCAATGCTGAAGGCATTTGAGGCTGTGGGCAGACAGTATCATCCCAGCGTCATCAATCTGCTGGCTCTGCAGGTCAGCGCAGACTTTGAGTATAAGGTCAAGGACGGCCTTATCTCTGTGGAGGACATTCAGGACAGCGTAGAAAAAGTTCTGTCCGAAACCGGCTATGCCGATGTGGCAAAGGCCTACATTCTGTATCGTAAGCAGCGTGAGAAGGTGCGTAATGTCAACTCCGCTCTGCTCAACTACAAGGATCTGGTAGACAACTACCTGAAGATCAACGACTGGCGTGTAAAGGAGAACTCCACCGTTACTTACTCTGTTGGCGGTCTGATCCTTTCTAACTCCGGCGCTATCACTGCTAACTACTGGCTCAGCGAGATCTATGACGAGGAGATCGCAGAGGCACACCGTTCTGCGGATATCCACCTGCATGACCTTAGCATGCTGACCGGTTACTGCGCAGGCTGGTCTTTGAAGCAGCTGATCCAGGAGGGTCTGGGCGGTGTTCCCGGTAAGATCACCTCCTCTCCCGCAAGCCACCTGAGCACACTGTGCAATCAGATGGTCAACTTCCTGGGTATCATGCAGAACGAGTGGGCAGGCGCTCAGGCGTTCTCCTCCTTCGATACCTACCTGGCTCCCTTCGTTAAGGTGGACAACCTGACCCAAAAGGAAGTCAAGCAGTGCATCCAGTCCTTCGTTTACGGCGTGAACACTCCCTCCCGTTGGGGCACGCAGGCACCCTTCTCCAATATTACTTTGGACTGGGTCGTACCGGCTGACCTGGCTGATCTGCCTGCGATCGTAGGCGGCAAGGAGATGGACTTCACCTACGGCGATTGTAAGAAGGAAATGGACATGGTCAACAAGGCATTCATCGAGATCATGATCGAGGGCGATGCCAACGGCCGTGGCTTCCAGTACCCCATTCCCACCTACTCC
>JAZRQK010000061.1:0-17026 GCA_045649665.1 Faecousia sp.
CAGACAGATGGCGCCGGCAAGTGAAACTGCTAAGGTCACACCGGATTGCGCCCCTTGTGGGATCGCTGCGGCCAGTGCGCTGCCGTTGTCCAGTAACACCGCAGCAACCAACGAAACCCCTGCGATGCAGGTAAATATCCAGCTCATTACCATGTCCATACCCCCTATGGTGCAGAGTATGCGACAGGTATATAAAAAGACCCGGATGTTCTCATCCGGATCTTTTGGTTACTGTTTCAAAGCCGCGTCGTAAACCACATTTTTCGGCAAGTCCAGCTCGAAAGCAGTCTGCTTGACCGCATCCTTGCGGCTCATACCGCCGGCGATCAATTCTGCCACACGGGCGGCAGCGTCCTCGGCGGTGGCGGCGGCTTTTTCTACCGGCACAGCGCCGGCAACCACCAGCACAAACTCGCCCTTGGGCGGCTGCTGGGTGTACATTTCGATGGCTTGTCCCAAGGTGGTTCGGATGACCTCCTCGTGGAGCTTGGTCAGCTCCCGGCACAGGCTGATGCTGCGCTCTGCGCCGAATACCTCTGCCATGCTTTGTAGGGTTGCCAGCAGCTTGTGGGGCGCTTCATAGAATATCATCGTCCGCTGCTCGTTTACCAAAGATTCCAGATGCTCCCGGCGGCTTTTCTTGGCGGTGGAGAGGAAACCCTCAAAACAGAATCTGCCGGTGGATTGACCGGAGATGCTCAGCGCAGTGATCACCGCGCAAGGTCCGGGAATGGCGCAAACGGTAATGCCGGCTTCAGCGCACTGCTTTACGAGATCCTCGCCGGGGTCGGAGATGGCGGGGCTGCCGGCATCGGATACCAAAGCGCAGGTCTCACCTGCAAGAATACGCTCCAAAATCACGTTGCCTTTTTGCGCCTTGTTATGCTCGTAGTAGCTGACAAGGCTCTTTTTGATGCCCAGGTGATTCAGCAGCTTCAGGCTGACCCGGGTATCCTCGGCGGCAATAAAGTCTGCCTGCTCTAAAGTTTCCCGGCAACGGGTAGAAATATCACCCAAATTGCCGATGGGGGTGGGGACTAAATATAACATTCCAGCCATCAGATCACCTCCTGATGATATAGCCTGCGATAGTCCGCAGTGGGTTGATCGTTTTTATCGTACAGACACAGTTCCTCCCACACAAGTCCCGGCTTTGCACCTTTGCGGCAGGCAAGCAGCACCACGCTAACGGGACTGTTCTCCCGGTGGCGCAAAAGCTGCAGCCGTTTCGGCTCTAAGCCGTACTTTGTGGCGGTGGCGCAAAGCTCTGACAGGCGCTCCGGCTTATGTACAAGGAAAAAGTCGCCGCCGTATTTCAGCGCCCATGCGGCGCTTTTCATCAGCGTGTCCAAACTGCAAAGTTCGTCGTTCCGGGCATTGGGAACGGTCTGACTTTTCGGCCCGGCGCTGAAGTAGGGCGGATTGGAGATGCAGCAGGAAAAACTGCCCGGCTGCATCCATGTGTGGATGGCGGCGATGTCGCCGCATATACTGGTAAGACGGTTGGATATGTGATTATCCCGGGCATTTTGCAGTGCCATGTTGTGAGCGTTTTCGTCCAGCTCCACACCGGTGACGGTGCAACCCGGGTCAGATGCCAGCAGTAATAGACCCAGCGTGCCGCAGCCGCTGCCTAAATCCAGTACTCGTGCTTCTTTGGGCAAACGGGCAAAAGCGGCAAGGGCGATGGAATCTGTACTCAATGGAAAAGCGCCATGGCACAGCTGCAATGTATAACCGTTATGTAAATACTCCATATCCATACCATCACAAATAAAGTCTTATAAAAAATCTGCCTGCGTACCGGCAAACCGGCTGCGCAGGCAGATCGCGGAATCGGAGAATCACTCTTCTACGATCGCTTCAACGGGGCAGTTATCAACGCAGGAACCGCAGCTAACGCAAACGTCTGCATCGATTACGTACTTCTCGTCGCCCTCAGAGATAGCCTCGACGGGGCAGTTGTCGGCGCAGCTGCCGCACTTAACGCAGGCGTCAGTAATCTTGAACATGATTTTCCCTCCAGTATATTTTGTAATAGCGCATTCAAACCGAACGCAAGTCTATTCTAGCACGGATTTTCAAAAATGCAATTCCTTTTTTCTAATAACTGTATATTTTTTGTGAACAAAGGGGAAAATTTCCGGACAAAGGAGGGGAAATCTTGCAATATCAACCGGAAACCCAAGGTTTAATTTTAGCTGCCGGGGAGAAAGCACGGCAGTTGGGACATAGTTATGTGGGCAGTGTGCATCTGCTTTTGGCGCTGGCGCAGACCCCTGGGGCGGCTGGAAACTTGCTTGCCGGCGCTGGCTTTGATCCGCAAATGGCGCAATCCATGGCGGCAGTATTGTACGGCAAAGGCACACCGGGACTGCCGCTGCCCCAAGGTTTTTCCTCCCAGGCACGGCATATCCTGCGCAGCGCCGGGGTAGAGGCGCGCCGCAGCAATAGTCGCAGCGTCAAAGGTATTCACGTGCTGCTGGCGCTGTTACGGCAGGAGAGGACGGCGGCAAGGGATGTACTGCTTTTGTGCAGCGTGGATACAGAGGTGTTATTTAGCCATACGGTAGACCATTTGCGCTGGGATGCCGGTGTGTATGAAAAACGGAACAAGGAGGCGGTCAATACGAAACTGTTGGAACAGTTCAGCGAGGATATGATCCTCAAAGCGGTGAATATGGAGCCGGTGATCGGTCGGGAAAAGGAGATCGATATGGTCATCGGCATTTTAAGCCGGAAAAATAAGAATAACCCGGCTTTGATCGGCGAACCGGGTGTGGGCAAGACGGCCATCGCAGAGGGTCTTGCCCAGCGGATGGCGGCAGGTAATGTACCACCGCAGCTGAAGGATAAGCGGCTGGTCAGTCTGAATATGGCAAATCTGGTAGCAGGCACAAAATACCGTGGCGAGTTTGAGGAGCGTCTGCGGGATGTGCTGGAGGAGATCAAGCGCAGCGGCGACGTGATCTTGTTTGTGGACGAAATGCACACCATTGTGGGCGCCGGCGCAGCCGAAGGCGCCATCGATGCCGCCAATATATTCAAACCGGCGCTGGGCAGAGGGGAACTGCAGATGCTGGGCGCAACCACGCTGACGGAGTACCGCAAGTATATCGAGAAAGACCCGGCGTTGGACAGACGATTTCGCCCGGTGATGGTGGAGCAGCCGGACACAACGGCGACCATGGCGATCTTGCGTGGATTGCGCCCGGGATTGGAGCAGCATCATCGCATGCGGATCACCGAGGAGGCTATGCAGGAGGCGGTGCGGCTGTCTGTGCGGTATATGCCGGATCTGTTTTTGCCGGACAAAGCCATCGACCTGCTGGACGAGGGCGCTGCCCATGCCCGGATGGAGGAACTGCAGCAGAGCAAAGGCGGCATTCGTCAGGATCTAGAGCAGGAGCTGCACGAGGCGGTGCGGGAGAGCCGATATGAAAAAGCGGCGGAGCTGCGGGATAAAATGCAGCGCATGTCCCTGCGCCCCGTTGAATCCCGCCATATCCGGGTGGTCACCGGCGCAGATATTGCCTGGGCGGTCAGCGCTCGTACCGGTATTCCGGTAGGTCGGCTGACAGCGGACGAGCGACAGCGGCTGCTGAATATGGAAAATGTGCTTCGTAAGCATGTGATCGGTCAGGATCAGGCGGTGGAGCAGGTGTCGCAGATACTGCGGCAAGGTTTGTCCGGCATCCGGGATGGCAACCGTCCCGTTGCGTGTCTGTTGTTCACCGGCCCTACCGGGGTGGGCAAGACGGAATTGTGCCGTGCTATGGCAGAGGAACTTTACGGCAGTAAAGATTCCATGATTCGTCTGGATATGACAGAGTATATGGAAAAACAGTCCGTGTCCCGGCTTATCGGTGCGCCTCCCGGTTATGTGGGGTATGAGGAGGGCGGCAAACTGACAGAAGCGGTGCGGCGCAGACCCTATTGCCTGGTGCTGATGGATGAACTGGAAAAGGCGCATCCGGATGTGTGTGGTATTTTACTGCAGATCATGGAGGAGGGCGAACTGACAGATTCCACCGGACGGCGGGTCAGCTTCAAAAATGCAGTGGTGGTCATGACCTCCAATATCGGCTCAGAGGTCAAAAGCGACGGCTTGGGATTTCAGCCCACCGGGCGAGACAGTCAGACCGACGGTGCGCTGCGCCAGCGCTTCACACCGGAATTTTTGGGAAGACTGGATAAGATCATCCATTTTGCGCCCCTGGGGCAGGGGGCAATGGAGGGAATCGCTGCTAAGTATCTGCGCCAGTTGGAACAGCGGACGGCTGCCAGCGGAATACAGCTGCAGCTTCCGGAGGCGCTGCCCAAAATGCTCATACGCTCTGTACAGAACAAAGACGGCGCCCGGCAACTGCGCCGCATCGTCCAGGAGCAGGTAGAATCGCCGCTGGCAGTATACTTGCTTACTACCGGTAAAAAGTCCGGCAAAATAAAGACCGTTTTGGACAATGACAGACTGGTATTTCAGTAATATTCTAGAACAAGTGTTCTAAAATAAGAAAATACCGGTATTTTCCTGCATTTTTTTGCAAAAATCTCGCAAAAAAATATTGATTTTTGAAAAAACATGGTTTATACTGTCATTAAATGGAGCAAAATGGTAGCTAAGTGGAGCAAAATGGAGTGAGGTGAGCGTTTTGATCGGTAAATATCCTGCCAAGCTGGACGACAAGAATCGGTTGTTTGTCCCTGCCAAGCTGCGTGCTGAACTGGGAGAGGATTTCTTTGTCACCCTTGGTGTCAACTGCGGTCGGCGCTGCCTGACCGTTTACACCCGTGCCGACTGGGACACGGTGGTGCAGAACTACAATGCACTGCCCATCTCTCAGCGCAGTGCGGCTACCAGCCTGATTTTTATGAATGCTGCCCAGTGCAGCCCGGATAAGCAATTCCGTTTTTCTCTGACCCAGTTCCTGCTGGATTATGCCGGTATCGGTCGTGATGTGATGATCGTGGGCAGAGCAGGGCAGGCGGAGATCTGGGATGCAGAGGAGTTCGCAGCGTTCGAGAGTGAGAATCTGACACCGGAGAAGCTGCTGGCTTCCTTGGAGGCTATCGGCTTATGAGCGAGTTTCATCATATATCGGTGCTTTTGGACGAATGTCTGGAGGGCTTGGAAATCAAGCCTGACGGCATTTACGTGGACGGCACCCTGGGCGGCGCAGGCCATTCCAGTCAGATCGCCAAGCGCCTGACCACCGGCAGACTGATCGGCATTGATCGTGACCCGGTGGCACTGCAGGCGGCAAGAGAGCGGCTGCAACCCTATGGAGATAAAGTAACGCTGGTACACGGCAATTTTTGTCAAATCAAACAGATCCTGCAGGATCTGCAGATCCCCGGAGTGGACGGCATTTTGCTGGATCTTGGCGTATCCTCGCCCCAGCTGGATGACGGCGAGCGTGGTTTTTCCTATATGACCGATGCGCCGCTGGATATGCGCATGAATGGACACGATGCCCTCAATGCCCGGATGGTGGTAAACACCTGGTCGCAAGAGGAGTTGAAGCGTATCCTCTACACTTACGGCGAGGAGCGTTATGCGCCCCAGATCGCAGCGGCGATCTGTCGCCGCAGAGAGGAACGTCCCATTGAAACCACATTGGAGCTGGTGGACGTGATCCGCTCCGCTATGCCCCCGGCAGCGCTGCGGGAAAAGCAGCACCCGGCAAAGCGGAGTTTCCAAGCCATTCGCATTGCGGTCAACGATGAGTTGGGTGCTGTGGAGCAGGTGATGGAGGATGCAATTCCTGCCCTGAACCCCGGCGGACGGCTGGCGATCATTACGTTCCATTCCTTGGAGGATCGAATCGTCAAGACAGCGATGACATGTGCGTCCAAAGGCTGCACATGTCCGCCGAATTTCCCGGTTTGTGTCTGCGGCAAGACCCCGGCGGTGAAGCTGGTTACCAAAAAGCCGGTAATTGCCGGTGACAGAGAATTGGAAGAAAACCCTCGCAGCAGAAGCGCAAAGCTTCGTGTTTGCGAAAAACTATAAAATCAGAAGGGAAGCGAAGATTTATGGCACAGCGACTGGATGTACAATATATCCGTCTTTACACAGACGGCAGTGCTGCACGCAAGGTTGCGCCCAAAGTGCCGCTTAAGACCATGAAGCTTCCCATTGTGAAGCCTATGAAGCGGATCACACTGCGCCTCGATCCGGTGGCGATCGCAGCAACCTGCATGGCAGTTGTGATGCTAGTGCTGATGGTTACCGGTGTTGCCCAGTTAAAGCAGGAGCAGCGGCAATTGCAGCAGATGAGCTCCTATGTGGAAGACCTGCGTGTGGAAAACGCTTTACTGGAGGACAAATTCCAAAGCGGTTATCATATTGAGGAAGTGGAGCGCACGGCGCTGGCTTTGGGTATGGTGCCGGCTGATCAGGTGCGGCAGGTCACATTGCAAGTGCCGGATATGGAAACAGAACAAGAACCCGGTTCCTGGGAACGGTTTTACATATTCTTAACGGGCTTGTTTGCATAAAGGCCGTCCCCACCAATACACTAAAATAGCAGCTGCAATGGGCGGCGAGGGATTCCCTTGCTGCCCATTGAAAGGTAATGGACTATTTTTGGTGAAGGGTTGGGGTGAATATGGAACGCAAACGTCCCAAAAAGGAATACAGCCGAATTCGGGCGGATACCGGTCAGCATAACCGGATATTGGCTGCCGGGTTGCTGTTAGGTGCGTTGGCGTTTATACCCATCGGCTTTCGGCTGTATAATTTGATGGTGGAAAATTTTGACTATTACACCAATCTTGCGCTGCGGAATCAGACCCGCACCACAACCGTCACAGCCGACCGTGGACTGATCTATGATCGGAATATGAACATATTGGCTGCCAATCAGGGCGTTGAAAATCTGTACCTTGATCCGCATGAACTGAAACAATCTAAGGCTGATCTTCCGGCGATCGCCCAAAAATTGGGTCAACTGCTGATGCTGGAGCCATCCTGGATCGAGGAGCAGGGACGGGATTTGACCAAGCGATACAAACAGATCGCTGCCCGGATCGGCGAGGAAACTGCCGCCCGGATTCGTGAGTATATCAATGAAAATCATATTTCCGGCATCCATTTAGAGCCGAACACCCAACGGTATTACCCCTATGGCAGCCTGGCTGCCCAGGTGATCGGTTTTACCAATGCATCCAACGCCGGCTCGGAGGGTGTGGAAGCTGCCTATAACAGCTTGCTGGAGGGCAGCGCAGGCAAGGTGATTACCACAAAGGGCAACAACGAAATGGATATGCCCTTTTCCTATGAAAAATATGTGCAGAGCAAGCAGGGAAACAGCTTGATCCTGACACTGGATACCACGGTGCAAGCCTGCCTTGAAAAGCAGATGCAGCTGGCTATTGACCGATATAAAGTGCTTAACGGCGCATTCGGTATGGTAATGAACGTCAATACCGGCGAGATTCTCGCCATGGCGACGCTGGGCAGCTATGATCCCAATAATTACCAGCAGATCGCCGACCCGGAAACTGCGTATGCTTTGGAGCAGATGCGATTAAGCTATCTGATGAATCCGCAAAACAGTCAGGCCTACACCGACGGCAAGCAACTGTATCAACAGTCGCTGACTCAGGCACGGCTAAAGCAGTGGCGCAACCGATGCATTTCTGACGGCTATGAGCCGGGGTCGACCTTTAAGGTGCTGACCATGGCGGCGGCGCTGGACAGCGGCGCTATTGACCTGAACACCAATTTCCACTGCTCCGGCTCTGAGCATATTCCCGGGCGCTCCCAGTTGCTGCACTGCTGGCGCACAAAAGGTCACGGCAGTGAGCAAACACCCCAAGCACTGCAAAATTCCTGCAACATCGCCTTTGCCCATATCGCATTAAAGCTGGGCGGCGAGCAGTTTTACGATTATGTTCAGCGATTTGGCATACTGGAAAAAACCGGCATTGATCTTGCCGGCGAGAGCAAAGGTGTATTTTTTGACAAAGCATTGGTGACGGACACGGATAAATGGGGGACAGCCTCGCTAACATCCGGTTCGTTCGGTCAGACTTTCAAACTCACACCCTTGCAGCTGGTGCGAGCTATCAGCGCTGTGGTAAACGGCGGCTATTTGCTGGAGCCTTATATCGTATCCGAGGCCATTGATGCAGAGGGCAACACGGTATTTAAGCAAGAGCCTACCGTTCTGCGGCAGGTGATCAGCGAGGAAACTTCTCAGACTATGTGTCAACTGCTTGCCTCTGTGGTAACGGAAGGAACTGCCAAAAATGCCAATGTTGCGGGGTTTTCCATCGGTGGAAAAACCGGCACCAGCGAAAAAATTGACGTTTTTGACGAGAATGGTCAGCGTGTGCTGGATAAAATCGTATCATTTGTGGGGGTTGCGCCCATGGACGATCCGGAGTATATTGTACTTGTAGCGCTGGACACCCCTTCCCGGGAGACCGGACTGTATATTTCCGGTGGTGTGATGGCTGCCCCAACCGTTGGCGCAGTGATGGCGGATATTTTGCCCTACCTTGGTGTTGAGCATAATTATACTGACGATGATGCTGCCGGCAGAACTGTGGTGCTGGAGGATATGACCGGCATGACAGCGGCGGATGCTCAAAAGTTGCTGAAATCCCAAGGCTTGACTTGCGTGACTCATGGTCATGCAGAAACGGTAACAGCGCAGATCCCGGCGGCAGGTGAGGGCGTACCCGGCGACAGTCAGGTGATCCTCTATCTGGGAGAAGAACCCCAGACGGAAACAGTTACTGTCCCGGACTTTACCGGTATGACCCGTCAGCAAGCCAGCGATGCTGCCGGAAAATTGGGGCTTTATATTTTGGTAAAAGGAAACCCGGAGGTATCCTCCCGGGTAACGGTGGTATCCCAAGGCGTACCCAAGGATACCCAGGTTTCAGAATATACTACGATAGAATTAGAATTTGCAGATACACACGCTGCCGATTAAGGAGGAAATACTTATGAAATTAAAGGATTTGCTTGCGGATGTAGAGGTTATCAAGGCTTCTGCGGATATGGAGCTGGAAATCAAGGAAATTGCCTACGATTCCCGCAAGGTGACTCCCGACAGCTTGTTTGTTGCCGTTACCGGCTTTGTAACTGACGGCAATCGCTATATCCCCATGGCGCTGGAAAAGGGCGCTGTGGCAGTGGTGACAGCGGTGCAGCCGGAAACGGATATTCCGTATATTTTGGTAGCCTCTGACCGTCTGGCCTTGGCGCAGATTTCCGCCAACTATTACGGTCATCCTGCCAAATCCATGACCATGATCGGCATTACCGGCACAAACGGAAAAACCTCCTCCACGCTGCTATTGAAGCATGTGCTGGAAAAGACCCGCAATGCCAAAGTCGGTCTGATCGGCACCATGGAAAATCTCATCGGCGATCAAGTGATCCCCACAGAGCGTACCACTCCGGAAAGCATGGAGCTGCAGGCTTTGTTTGCCCAAATGCGGGATGCAGGCTGTACCCATGTGATCATGGAGGTCTCCTCCCATGCGATTTCCCTGGAGAGAGTGGGCGGCGTGCATTACCATGTGGCAGCATTTACCAACCTGACCGAGGATCACTTGGATTTCCATAAGACCATGGAAAACTATTGCGATGCCAAGGCGGAGCTGTTTAACCGCAGCGATAAGTGCGTTGCCAACCGGGACGATAGCTGGTTTAGCCGGATCTGCGGTGATAACGATGTGCTTTCCACCTCCGCCAAGAATAGTGCAGACCTGTATGCCCGGGATGTGGAAATGATGTCCGACGGTGTGCAGTTTACTGCAGTACACGGCGATGAGCAAGCGCAGATCACTCTGCCCATTCCCGGCAAATTTACAGTTTATAATGCACTGACCGTGTTAGGCTGCGCATTGACGATGGGCATTACCTTGGCAGAGTCTGCCCAGGCGCTGAAAAGCGCTGTGGGTGTCAAGGGCAGAGTGGAGGTCGTTCCCACTCCCGGTAAGCCTTATACCATTTTGATCGACTATGCACACACCCCCGATGGACTGGAAAATGTTCTCTCCTCTGTAAAGGGCTTCTGTAAAGGTCGGCTCATCGCAGTGTTTGGCTGCGGCGGTGACCGTGATCCTATCAAGAGACCCATTATGGGCAAAATTGGTGTAGATATTGCCGATCTTGCCATTATTACTTCGGATAATCCCCGTACAGAGGAGCCCGGCGCCATCATTCGTGACATCGTAAAGGGTGTTGGCGAGGCAAAAAATTATGAAGTAATTGAAAATCGTCCAGAAGCGATCAGACATGCTATGGACATTGGGCAAAAAGATGATATAATTGTATTGGCTGGTAAGGGTCATGAAACTTATCAGGAGATTCACGGTGTGAAGCACCACTTGGACGAACGGGAAGTGGTGGCTGCATATCTGGAGGAAATGGAGAACTGACATGGCAGCGATCACATTGGCGCAAGCGGCACAGTGGTGCGGCGGACAAATTGATCCGAAATATAAAGACGTCACATTCACCGGCGCAAACAATGATACCCGCAAACTGGCAGCGGGTGAGCTGTTTGTTGCCCTGAAGGGTGTTCGTGACGGTCATGATTTTATCCCTGCTGCGCTGGAAAAAGGTGCGGCGGCGGTGCTCTGCGCCCATTGTGACGGAGATTATCCTGCAATCGTTGTGCCGGATGTGCGGATCGCCTTGGGCGATATTGCCCGTCATCAGCGCCGGCATCTGGACATGAAAGTGGTAGGTGTCACCGGTTCTGTGGGCAAGAGCACCACAAAGGAAATGGTGGCATCTGTGCTTGGCGGTACATACCGGGTCAGCAAGACACCGGTCAATCACAACAATGACATCGGCATGCCTATGGCGATTCTTGCCATGCCGGAGGATACCCAGGTTGCGGTGCTGGAAATGGGCATGAATCATTTCCGGGAGATCGCATATCTGAGCCATATTGCTAAGCCGGATATTGGCGTGATCGTGAATATCGGCACATCCCATATTGAGAATCTTGGCTCTCGTGAGGGCATCCTGCAGGCAAAGCTGGAGATCCTGGAGGGCATGGAGTCTGGCGGAAAACTGGTGCTGAACGGCGATGATCCGCTGCTGTGGAAACAGAACGAAAAGTTGGAAAATGTTGCGTACTTTGGTCATAACAATGAAAAATGCAGTGTTTTTGCTTACAATATTTCCCAAAACTGTGGACAAATCAAAATGACTGTTCAGACACAAAACAGCCGTTTTGATGTCACATTGCCCTTGGAGGGCAAGCACTATGTTTCCGATGCGCTGGCAGCCATCAGTGTGGGCTTGAACCTTGGTGTTGCCCCGGCGGATATTGCCCGGAGATTGGCAAGCTTCCAAAACATGGAAGGAAGACAAGAGATTTATTCTGCCGGTGGATATACCATTATCAAGGACTGCTACAATGCAGGACCGGAATCCATGGCTGCGGCGCTGGAGGTGCTGCACCATCGAGGCGGTCGCCGCATCGCAGTTCTAGGGGATATGCTGGAACTGGGTGTATGCGCACCGGCGGAGCATTATAAGCTGGGCAGGATCGCAGCAGAAAAGGCAGATTTGGTATTTGCCTACGGTGCTAACAGCCAGCGTGTGATCAGCGGCGCTATGACCGGCGGCATGACGGAAAATCAGGCGAGCGCTTATGAAGACAGAGAGAAACTGGTGTCTGCGCTGAAACAGCACGCACAGCCCGGCGATACACTGCTGTTCAAGGGCAGCAGAGGTATGCGTATGGAGCTGGCGCTGGAGCAATTTCTGCAGACACAGCAGTAATTCGGAGGAAAGACCATGACAAGAATTTTAATAACCGTGATCGCCGGCGCTGCGCTCAGCGGCGCTATTGGCTGGTTTTTGCTGCCGGTTCTGCGAGCGTTGAAGGCAGGACAATCCATCCGTGAGGTAGGTCCTACCTGGCATAATTACAAGGCCGGCACACCCATGATGGGCGGCTTGATGTTCATTTTCGGTGCGATCCTTTGCTTGGTGGGCAATTTGTTTACCATGCAGGATTTTACTGTGCTGTATGTGCTGGCGCTTGCTTTGTGCTTTGGCTTGGTGGGCTTTTTGGATGATTTTTTCAAGCTGAAGTTTAAGCGCAATCTGGGTCTGACATCCTTGCAGAAAGCCATGCTGCAAATGGCGGTATCGGCGCTGTATCTGTATCTGCTGTACAAGCAGGGTGTGCTGAGCTGCGATCTGTATATTCCCTTTGTGAATGTGACGTTGTCAGCGCATCCGCTGGTGTATATTTTCTTTGCAATGTTTGTTATGGTCGGCTGTGTCAATGCAGTGAACCTGACCGACGGTGTGGACGGTCTTTGCGGCAGTGTCACCGTTCCGGTGATGGTTTTCTTCACCGTAACCGCATTGGCGCAGGGCAAGCTGGATTTGGCGCTGCTGCCTGCATCCTTGGCTGGCGGCCTGATTGCGTATCTGTTTTATAACTGGCATCCGGCAAAAGTATTCATGGGCGATACCGGCTCGCTGTTTTTGGGCGGAATCGTCTGCGCATTGGCATTTGCGCTGGATATGCCCCTGGTGCTGATTCTTGTGGGCCTTGTGTATATTGTGGAAACGCTTTCTGTGATTTTGCAGGTAGCGTACTTCAAGCTGACCCACGGCAAGCGTATCTTTAAGATGGCGCCGATCCACCACCATTTTGAGATGTGCGGTTGGAAAGAGGAAAAGATCGTGACTGTATTCGCCGGTGTCAGTGTGGTAATGTGCATTGTTGCCTGGTTGGGTGTTCGTGGTATGATCGGCTGAGGAAGGAGCTTCTTATGGGTGGGCAGAGGATTCTGCGCACCAAAGAGAACCGCCATTCGGTGTCAGACCGGATGGGTGTAGATGTACCGTTTTTAGTATTATTGCTGTTATTGCTGGCGGTTGGACTGATTATGCTCTATTCCGCCAGCTATGCCCAAAGCGAATATGATACCGGCTATACAGTTTCCACCCGATACCTGCAAAAGCAAGGCGCTTGCGCAGTGATCGGGTTGGGTGCTATGATATTACTTGCCCGTATCCCGCCGGATTTTTGGCTGCGGACGGCATGGCCGCTGTATGGCATCAGCATTGCGCTTTTGCTGTCTGTGCTGGTGTTCGGTCAGTCTGTCAACGGCGCAAAGCGCTGGATCAATATTGCTGGTCTGCAATTTCAGCCGTCGGAAGTGGCGAAATTCACCTTGATCGTTCTGTTTGCCAGATTGACCAAAGGTTTTGGGTCATCTGCCAAGGAATTCCGCTACGGTGTGCTTGGTTTTGGCGCAGCGCTTTTGGGAATCCTGATCCCCTTGGCGCTGGAAAAGCATTTGTCTGCCATTATGCTTATGGGGCTGGTGGCGGTGGTGATGATGTTCGTTGCCGGCACGAATCCAAAGTGGCTTTTGGCAGGTGCTGGTGCTGCGGCGGTGTTTGTGGTGATTTATATCAGTCTGATGGGGTATGCCGGTGACCGTGTTACCGCATGGCTGCGACCGGAGGAAGATCCGTCCGATACCGGTTATCAGATCCTGCAATCGCTGTATGCCATTGGTTCAGGCGGACTGTTTGGACTTGGATTTGGTAAGAGCCGGCAGAAGTATTTGTATCTGCCGTTTCAATATAACGATTATATTTTTGCGATTATTTGCGAGGAATTGGGATTGGTGGGCGCATTGCTGATCGTTGCGCTGTTTGCCATGCTGATTCTCAGAGGTTATTGGATCGCTTTGCGGGCGCCGGATCGGTTTTCTACGGTGCTTGCCACCGGCCTTGTAACGCTGATCGCAGTGCAGACGGTGTTAAATCTTGGTGTGGTGACCAATCTTTTGCCATCTACGGGCATTGCGCTTCCTTTCTTTTCCTATGGCGGCACGGCTTTGGCGGTGAACCTGGGGGAGGTGGGGATCGTATTAAGCATATCCCGATATAGAAATCAAGCCACACGACAGGAGGCTTTACAATGAATGTGATTTTTACCTGCGGCGGTACCGGCGGACATATCAATCCCGCCATCGCTGTAGCCAATATATGGAAAGAGCGGCATCCGGACAGCAAGATCCTCTTTATCGGCGCAAAGGACCGGATGGAGGAGGAACTTGTACCGAAGGCGGGCTTTGAACTGTTTACGATCCCGGCTTCCGGCATGTCCCGCGGAAAGAACCTGGCGGCGCTGAAGTATAATCTGCGTGCTATCAGCTATGTATTTGAAGCTGTCAGAAGCTGTAAAAAAGTGATTCGGGAATTTCGGGCTGACGTGGTGGTGGGTACCGGCGGTTATGCCAGTTTCCCGGCACTGATGGCGGCCAGCATGCTGGGTGTCCCCACTTGCGTGCATGAGGCCAATGCTATGCCCGGTCTGACCACCCGGATGATTGCCGGCAGAGCGGACGCAGTGCTGACCTGCTTCCCGGAGAGCGCAAAGTATTACCGCCACCCGGAAAAAGTAACCGTTGTGGGTATGCCTGTGCGCCGGGAATTCATCTTTACCAAGAAAGATGATGCCCGAAAGGAACTGGGTCTGGACGAACGTCCGCTGATCGTCACAGCCTTTGGCAGTCAGGGCGCAAAGGCAATGAACGAAGTCACCGCCGAACTCTTCCGTTTGGAAAAAGAGGCGAATTTCCCGTTCCAGCATATCCATGCCATGGGCAGTTATGCCACCGATTGGATGCCGGACCTGGTAAAGGAAAAAGGCATTGATCTGGCAGAGGATAACGGCATTACCATGCAGGAGTATATTTACAATATGCCCACAGTTATGGCGGCGGCGGATGTGGTCATCAGCCGTGCCGGCGCATCCAGCTGCAATGAGATCGCCGCTTCCGGAACACCTTGTATTCTGATCCCGTCGCCCAATGTGACGGATAATCACCAAGAGAAAAATGCCCGTGCGCTGTCCGATAGCGGCGCAGCGATCCTGATGCTGGAAAAGGACTGCACAGCGCAGGCGTTGATGGAGGCGATCGGATCGCTTCTGACCGATAAAGAGCGTGCGGCGGATATGAAAAAAGCGCTGCATAAGCTGTGCGTGTTGGACTCTGCAGAGCGTCTGTGCGATATTATTGCAGAACTCGGCGCAGCAAAATAAAGGAGTACGCTTATGGATACCAAAGAAAAAAAGCAGCCTGCGGGCAACCGTCCCAAAGCTGCCCGCAGCAAGACCGCTACAAGACCGGCTGCTGCGAAAAAAGTGAATAGTTCCCGGGCGGCTGTGGTTGCCAAATCCCGTGCCCGCCGTGCCGCACCTCCCAAGAAACCATCTCCGGAGGTGGTCTATACACAACCCGATCCCTTTAACAGAAGCCGCTTCGTGCTGCATCTGGTTACGGTGGTGGCGGTGGTGCTGGCGCTGCTGTTTGGCATGTCCATATTCTTTAAGGTCGAGCATGTAACCGTTGCCGGCAATGTGAAGTACACCGAGTGGGATATCCGTGAAGCTTCCGGCATACAGAACGGCGAGAATCTGCTGACCATCAGCGAAGCAAAACTCAGCGGCAATATCCGCTCCAAGCTTCCTTATGTGGAGAAAGTGCGTATTGGAATAAAACTTCCGGATACGGTCAAAATTGAGATAAAGGAACTGGACGTGGTTTACGCAGCTGAGTCCAGCGATGGCGCTTGGTGGCTCATTCGTGCCGATGGCGGCGTGGTGGAAAAGGTAAGTGCCGCAGATGCAGCACTGCATACCACGATTGTCGGTATCACCCTGGAAAACCCGGTGGTAGGGGAGAAGGCAGTTGCCTATCAGAGACCTGCCGAGACACTGGAAAGCGGTGAGACCGTCCCGGTGACTGTGCTTGCCAGCCAGCAGCTGGATGCGGTGATCTCTATTTTGCAGTTTTTGGAGGGCAACCGTATTATCGGTGACATCGCCAGTTTGGATGTCAGCGACCTGGCAAATATCGAAATGTGGTACGGCCAGCGGTATCAGATCCTGCTGGGAGACACCACCCAACTTTCCTACAAGGTCAGCCTTGTGAAAACGGCCATCGACTCTATGGAGAGTTATGACAGCGGCGTTTTGGATGCCAGTTTGACCATCCAGCCTGACCCGGAAAAGGAATATCACGTGATCTATACCCCCTTTAACAATTAATTCCGCATTTTTTTGCAAAAAGTTTGCCGAAATATAATAATTTCTATTGACCCAATCCGATTTTTACTGTAATATATATGAGTAACAATATAAATTAGCAGAATTGTGTCTGAACAATTACTGCAAGGATACATAGGAGGAGAGCTTATGTCTGAAAAGTTCCAGGAGCGCGTAGTTAAAATTAAGGTAATTGGTGTCGGCGGCGCCGGCAATAACGTCATCAACCGTATGATCGAGGCTGGTGTGCAGGGTGTTGAATTCGTGGTTGTGAACACCGATAAGCAGGATCTGAACAAGTCCAACTGCCCCAACAAGCTGCAGATCGGCGAGAAGCTGACCAACGGTATGGGCGCAGGTTCCAAGCCCGAAGTCGGTCAGAAGTCCGCTGAGGAGTCCAGAGCTGCTATTGCAAAGCTGCTGGAGAATACAGACATGGTCTTTATCACCGCTGGTATGGGCGGCGGTACCGGTACCGGTGCAGCTCCCATCGTTGCAGACCTGGCTCGTGAGGCCGGTGTGCTGACCGTCGGTGTTGTGACCAAGCCCTTCAAGTTCGAGGGTGCAAACCGTATGCGTCAGGCTGAGGCCGGCATTGCCGAGCTGTCCCAGAAGGTGGACTCCCTGATCATCATCCCCAATGACCGTCTGAAGTACGTTACCGACCAGAAGATCACCTTTGCCAACGCTTTCGGCATCGCTGACGATGTGCTGAAGCAGGCTGTGACCTCCATCTCCGAGCTGGTTGGCTACTCTGAGCGTGTTATCATCAACCTGGACTTTGCTGACGTTTCCGCTGTTATGAAGGAAGCTGGCCGCGCTCACATGGGCGTGGGTGTTGCTTCCGGCCGTGAGAAGGCAGAGCAGGCTGCACTGGCTGCAGTTGCAAGCCCCCTGCTGGAGACTTCCATCAACGGCGCTACCGGCGTTCTGGTCAACGTTACCGGCTCTGCTGACCT
>JAZRQK010000062.1:0-5858 GCA_045649665.1 Faecousia sp.
GGTGCGGCCCAGGGGCTTGCCGGCTGCATCGATGACGTACCACTTGCGTTCCACGGTCTCCTTCTTAGCCAGTGTAGTGGACATTATGCGTTCCTCCAATTAGGTAAAATATTTTGACAAATTCAGTTGCAGACAGTACAATATCTGCAAAACGCTAGATTCTTATATCATACCTGCATATAAATGTCAACTAATTTTACAAGAAATTTTATAGAAACCGAACTAAACTCTTAAATACTCCCAAAAACGCTTATATGCTCTTATATACGCAACTTCTATTTTCAATATTTTCGAGGTGATTTTGTGCAACGATTGATTGGACTGGTGCGCAGATGTACGCAGGATTATAATATGATACAACCCGGTGACCGCATTGGTGTGGGTGTGTCCGGCGGCAAGGACTCTATTGCGCTGCTGGTGTTTTTGGCGGAGCTTCGTAAATATGACCATATTCCCTTTGAATTGGAGGCGGTCACTGTCGATTTGGGATTTGGCATGGACTTCACACCCATTGAGGAGCTGTGCAAGTCGCTGGATGTGCCGTTTACCCTTGTCAAGACGGAAATTGCACCGGTGATATTTGACTACCGGAAAGAAAAGAATCCTTGCTCTATGTGCGCAAAGATGCGCCGGGGTGCTATCAATCAGGCGCTTTTGGATCGGGGACTGAATAAGCTGGCACTGGGACATCACTATGATGACGCAGTGGAAACATTTATGATGTCGCTTTTATACGAGGGCAGAATCAGTTGCTTCCAGCCGGTGACCGATCTGGATCGTACCGGTATTATTCAGATCCGTCCTATGCTCTATATCCACGAGCAGACCATTGATAATTTTGTGACCCGGCAGAATCTGCCCATCGTGAAAAACCGCTGTCCGGTGGATAAGCGCACCAAGCGAGAGGAAATTAAAAATCTGGTCTATGAACTCTCCGCCCGGTATCCGGATCTGAAAGAACGGGTGTTTGGCGCCATGCAGCGCTTGCCTTTGCCGGAGTGGGAACCGAAAGGCCGCTATAAGCGCCCTAAAGATATCGAGGATGTTTAGTATGAAATATTTGCCATGGGAAATACTGTGACTAAAAGGAGGTAGTTCCATGGTAAAAGGTATTTCTCGTCAGGTGATCGTTGTGCAGTCTCCCGACCCAAAGCTTTTTGAGCAGGCGATCTTTATACTCAAAGATGATGCAATCGGCCAGGAGGGAGTCACTGACGAACTGCTGTTAAAAGAAGCAAAGCGGCTGATCAATTCCGCCAATTATAAACGAAAGCCAAGGTATGCGCTGGCTGGTCCGGTGTGGGCATGCGGCGGCGCGTTGTTGACGGGTATCGTATGGCTGATCGTATCGCTGTTTTAGGTTGCGAAAGCTGTCACTATGTGTTATAATAGCCGGCGAAAGTGAGGTGACAGCTTTGCGTATCGGCAATTTGGAAGTGAATAATCCATTGGCACTTGGCCCTATGGCAGGTGTGACGGACTGGGCATTCCGGACGGTGTGCGCAGAGCTGGGCGCCGGCATTACAGTTACAGAGATGGTGTCCTCCCGGGCGTTGGTCTATAAGGACAAAAAAAGCGCTGCGCTGCTGCGGAAAAACCAAGGCAGTATTTGCGGCGCACAGATATTCGGCAACGACCCTCAGATTATGGCGCAGGCGGCGCAGCTGGCATTGGAGATCTCCGGCTGTGATTTTATTGATATCAATATGGGCTGTCCTATGCCAAAGATCGCCAATTCCGGCGATGGCTGCGGCTTAATGCGTACACCTGAGCTTGCAGGACAAATCGTGGATGCAGTGGTCAAAGCTGTGGATGTGCCGGTTACGGTAAAATGCCGGCTCGGCTGGGACAAAGGTTCTATCAATGTACTGGATTTTACAAAGCGCATGGAGGATAACGGCGCTGCCATGCTGACAGTTCACGGCAGAACACGCAGTATGCTGTATTCCGGCGTGGCGGATTGGGATATGATTGCAAAGGTTAAGGCGCAGTGCGCCGTTCCCGTGATCGCCAACGGCGATGTTGTGGATGCGCAGTCGGCGATCCGCTGCCTGAAATGGACGGGCGCAGATGGTCTGATGATCGGACGGGCGACTTTTGGCGACCCGTGGGTGTTCCAGCAAGTCAAAGCGGCTATGTCCCGACAGCCCATTCCGGAAAGACCGGCGCTGGCAAAGCGAGTGGATGTGGCGCTGCGTCAGTTTGCCCTTGCCTATGAGGACAAAGGTGAACATATTGCCTGTCTGGAGGCCAGAAAGCATTTTGCCTGGTATTTGCGTGGTGTATCCCATAGCAATTACTACAAAGAGCAAATATCAGCTATTCAATCCATGGAGGATATTGCCCGGATCGCTGCGGGCATCAAGCGTGACTTGAAATAATTACATTGTATAGTATTTCCGCTGTTTCATACGCTAACCGAGAGGTGAGTTTATGAAACGGCGGATTGCTTTATTTTTGGCGCTGATATTGCTGCTGGCTGTGCCGGTCAATGCCCAAACATTACGCTGGGTAGATTTTGGTGTGCCCTATGAATCGCTGGAATATGCCATGCAGGTGGATATGGATACCTTTGATAAGGAAAAGCATATTGACTGGGTGGATACTTTGGCGCTGGCGGCTTGCCGTACCGGCGGCAGATGTGGACTTGCGTCTGTGAAAAAGGCAGTAAAAGACCTGCAGGCTGATAGCAGCCCTGAGGAATTGTTGGGAGAGCTTTATCAGTATTATGCCTATTACCATCAGGCTTATGATGCGGTGCTGGGCGGCCTGCTGGGATCGTATGCCATAGAGGTGGACGGACAGTGGAAACCGACTTATGGTCTAAAGGCATTTTCACCCGTTGCCGCCGGATACGGCTACAGCCATTGTTCTGACTTTGGCAATCAGCGCTCCTTTGGGTTTGCCCGAAAACACCTTGGCAACGATCTGATGGGCGGCTTGGGAACACCGATCATTGCTGTGGAAGGCGGTGTTGTGGAGGCTATGGGTTGGAATCGATACGGCGGCTGGCGAATCGGGATTCGTTCCTTTGATTCTAAACGGTACTATTACTATGCCCATTTGCAAAAGGACACTCCCTTTGCCCAGGGACTTCAGGAGGGTGATATTGTACAAGCAGGAGACCTGATCGGCTTTATGGGCAGAACCGGTTATTCCGATAAGGAAAATGTCAATAATATTGAAACTGTCCATCTGCATTTTGGCATGCAGCTGATTTTTGACGAAAGCCAAAAGGAGTGCAACAGCGAAATATGGATCGATGTGTATAACATCGTGCGACTGCTCAGTAGACACCGGAGCAGTGTGCAAAAAACGGGTGGAGTTTGGGTACGAAAATACCCCTTTGTGGATTTGGATATAGAAAACCTTTCTTTTGGCAAAAAATTTGTATAATATTTGCCTTAAAAAATGCTTTGCAGGGTTTGACAAAATGCTCATGTTTGTGTTACAATTACTCAGATAAATTAAGCAGGAGGATTATGTAATGATGAACATGACGGCAAAGATGAAGAGTGTTTGTTGTTCCGTCGATGATGTCATTTCCTCCAATGCGTCTTTGGCGAAGGAATTTGCTGTCTTTAATTTTCCTGAATATGCTGTTTTTCCCGGCTTTTGTGATGTGCATGTGCATTTCCGTGAGCCGGGTTTTTCTTATAAAGAGACCATGCAGACCGGCAGCAAAGCTTCGGCTCGTGGCGGCTACACAGCCGTTTGTACCATGCCAAATCTGAACCCCGTTCCGGATTCTGTGGCGCATTTGCAGGAACAGTTGGATCTGATTCGTGACAATGCGGTGATCCATGTGTACCCTTACGGTGCAATTACGGTAGGGGAGCAGGGCGAGGAATTTGCAGATCTGGAGGGCATGGCGGCAGATGTGATCGCATACTCCGATGACGGCAAAGGCGTGCAGAGCGAGGACATGATGCGGCAGGCAATGCTGCGGGCGAAAAAGCTGGGCAAAATGATCGTTGCCCATTGTGAGGTCAATGACCTGCTCCACGGTGGCTATATCCACGATGGTGAGTATGCAAAACTGCATGATCACAAGGGTATCTGCAGCGCCAGTGAGTATGAACAAATAGATCGGGATCTCCGTCTTGCGGAGGAGACCGGCTGCAAGTACCATGTGTGCCATATCTCTACAAAGGAAAGCGTGGAGCTGATCCGTCAGGCGAAAGCCAGGGGAGTGGATGTCACCTGCGAAACTGCGCCCCACTACTTGGTTATGAACGATATGGATCTGCAGGAGGACGGTCGATTCCGTATGAATCCACCCATCCGCAGCGAAGCTGACCGGCAGGCGCTGGTTGCCGGTGTTGTGGATGGCACTATCGATATGATTGCCACCGACCATGCGCCCCACAGCGCAGAGGAAAAGTCCAAGGGTCTGCCTGGCAGCGCATTTGGCGTGGTGGGTATCGAAACCGCATTCCCGGTGCTGTACACCCACTTGGTAAAGCCGGGTGTAATCACACTGGAAAAGCTGATCGAATTACTGGCGATCAACCCTAGAAAACGGTTTAACATCCCGCTGGGAAATGACTTTACAGTGTGGGATTTGAGCAAAGAAATAACAGTTGACCCGGCGGACTTTTTGTCCATGGGCAAAGCGACCCCCTTTGCCGGGTGGAAGCTGGCAGGCGAATGTGTATTGACGGTCTGCGATGGCAGAGTCGTTTTTCGTAAGTAATGAGGAGGAATCATAATGGCAAAGAGAACGGATATTAAGAAAGTTTTGATCATCGGCTCCGGCCCGATCGTGATCGGTCAGGCAGCTGAATTTGACTATGCCGGTACGCAGGCATGTCTGGCATTGAAAGAGGAGGGCTATGAGGTTGTTCTGTGCAACTCTAACCCTGCTACTATCATGACCGATACCACCATTGCGGATAAGGTCTACATGGAGCCTTTGACTCTGGAGTATATCGCCAAGATCCTCCGTTACGAGCGCCCCGATGCCATCATTCCCGGCTTGGGCGGTCAGACCGGTCTGAATCTGGCTATGCAGCTGGAAAAGAAAGGTGTTCTGAAAGAGTGTAATGTAGAACTGCTGGGCACCAGCAGCGCTTCCATTGAGCGTGCCGAGGATAGAGAACTGTTCAAGCAGATGTGCGAGCAGATCGGCGAGCCGGTCATCCCTTCTGAGATCACCTATTCTCTGGAGGAGGCAAAGGAAGCTGCGGAACGGATCGGCTATCCCGTTGTGCTGCGCCCCGCCTTTACTTTGGGTGGCACCGGCGGCGGTTTTGCCTATAACGAAGAGGAACTGATCGAAGTTGGCACGAATGCATTTAAGCTCTCTCCCGTGCATCAGGTGCTGATTGAAAAGAGTGTCAAGGGTTATAAGGAAATCGAATTTGAAGTCATGCGTGACTCCAACGACCATGCCATCACCATCTGCGGCATGGAGAATATCGATCCCGTTGGCGTCCACACCGGTGACTCCCTGGTTGTGGCTCCCATCATGACCCTCTCCAAGGAAGACGAAAAGATGCTCAACGATTCCGCTATCAAGCTGATCCGTGAGCTGAAGATCGAAGGCGGCTGCAATGTGCAGTTTGCTCTGAATCCCGAAACCTCTGAGTACTACCTGATCGAGGTTAACCCCCGCGTTTCCCGTTCTTCCGCTCTGGCATCCAAGGCTTCCGGCTATCCCATCGCCCGCGTTACCGCTAAGATCGCTGTGGGCATGAGCCTGGAAGAGATCGCAATTGCCAATACCAATGCTGCTTTCGAGCCTCGCCTGGACTACACCATCGCCAAGCTGCCCCGTTTCCCCTTCGATAAGTTTGCTTCCGCAACCAACACTCTGGGCACCCAGATGAAGGCTACCGGCGAGATTATGGGCATCG
>JAZRQK010000063.1:0-85596 GCA_045649665.1 Faecousia sp.
GCCAAGCGGTAAGGCACCAGACTTTGACTCTGGCATTCGTAGGTTCAAATCCTGCCATCCCAGCCAAACGCTGAGGGGCGTGCATTTGAGCCCCTTAGCATATGGCCCGCTAGCTCAGCTGGCAGAGCAATTGCCTTTTAAGCAATGGGTCTGGAGTTCGAATCTCCAGCGGGTCACCAAAAAAGCAGATACCCATTCGGGTATCTGCTTTTTTATTGCCCGCAGAGATTCGAAGACCATAAATGCAACAGTCCGGTGGACTGTTACTGCCACCAGTGCAAACACTGGTGGCTACAACTATTTTTTGCAAAGCAAAAAATGCAAACGAATCTCCAGCGGGTCACGATGGCGAAGCCATAACCCAGCGGGTCGGATGTAAGTGATTTGAAGGCGCAGGAAAATAACCGCATAAATTATGGTAAAATCCATGGATTTTGGTTGACGAAAAAGGGATAATTGGGTACAATAAATAAGATAATTTTACATAAGAGGAGCTTACTATGGAAAAGAAACAAATTCAGCCTAGAGCCATTGCGCTCTTGCCGGTTGGCGTCTTTTTGGTGCTATATCTGGGCATGGGGCTTGTGTTTGAATACGGTATTGGCATCGCTATGGGTTTTTACAATATTCCTATCGTGGTGGTATTCCTGGTGGCATTGCTGGTAGCATGCCTGCAAAACAAGGCACTGAACTTTGAACAGAAGCTGGAAGTGATGGCGCAGGGCGTGGGCGACAAAAACATTATGACCATGATCCTGATTTTCCTGGCATCCGGTGTGTTTGTAGGCGTTACCGGCAGAGATAGCGCAGAGGCAGTAGCTTATTTCCTGCTGTCTGTGACTCCCGCATGGGCGGCGGTTGCTGTGCTGTTTGTGGCAGCTTGCTTTGTGTCCATCGCCATGGGCACCAGTGTGGGCACCATCACCCTAATCACCCCCATCGCAGTGGCGGTGGCGGATGTATCCGGCTTCTCTTTGCCGTTGTGCATCGGTACGGTGATGGGTGGCGCAATGTTTGGCGATAACCTGTCCTTTATTTCGGATACTACCATCGCAGCCTGCAATACCCAGGGCTGTGAGATGAAAGATAAATTCCGCACCAATTTCAAGGTGGCGTTGCCCGCTGCTATCGCCACACTGGCGCTGGTTTTGGTGCTGTCCGCCAGCCAGGGCGTGGGTCAGATCCAGGCTCCGGAGTATAATCTATGGCTGCTGATTCCTTATATCCTGGTGCTGATCGGCGGCATCGTGGGTGTCAATGTGTTTGTGGTTCTGCTGATCGGCATTCTGTCCGGCACAGTCATTACCTTGGCTGTGGGCAGCATGGATGCTATGTCCTTGCTGGGCAATATGGGCAGCGGCGCAGCCGGTATGTTTGAGACTATCATGGTCACCGTTCTGGTGGCAGCGATGTGCGGTCTGATTCGTGAATTTGGCGGTTTCGAAGCACTGCTGAACTTGATCCGCAAGGTGTTCCGTGGCCGTGTGGGCGGTCGTTTGGGCGTTGGTCTGCTGGTAGGCGCAATGGATATTGCCACTGCCAATAATACCGTGGCGATCGTTATGGCTGCACCCATTGCCAAGCAGATCAGCCAGGAGTATGACATTTCTCCCAAAGAATCCGCATCTTTGCTGGATACATTCTCCTGCGTTTTCCAGGGCATTATTCCTTACGGCGCACAGATGCTGATCGCTGTATCCACGGCCATGGCGCTGGGCGCAAGTGTATCTGCTTTTGAGATTATTCCGTTCTTGTTCTATCCGTTCTTGTTGGCAGTGAGCTCTATGGTGTTCATTCTGCTGGAGAGCAAGCACAAGAAAGCGGCATGATGTTTTTCAAACAAGGAGGAATCTGAAATGTATTGTATTTACAAAATCACATCCAACCCGGTTGTGGACTTTGCTGCGGAGGAACTGAAAAAGTACCTGCGTATGATGATGCCCCGCTGCGGTGAGATTTCTATCGCATACCAGCCGGATGCCAAGGATGGTTTCCGCCTGGGTCTTATGGCGGACTTCGGCCTGGACACCTCTGAAGCAGAGGACATTGAGCTGGATGATATTTTACATATCGATACAGATGCCCAGGGCGGCATCATCGCCGGCGATAACCCCCGCAGTGTGTTGCTGGCAGTGTATAAGTACCTGACGCTCAATGGATGCCGTTGGCTGTATCCCGGTATTGACGGTGAGTTTATCCCGGTGAAGGAGATCGAGCCCGTCCAGTACCATAAAATGGCAGACTGCCGTTACCGTGGTCAGTGCAACGAGGGTTCTGAAAGCCAGCAGTCTGTGCTGGAGACTATTGATTTTACTGCGAAGCTGGGCATGAATGTTTACATGCTGGAGTTCGATATCCCCAAGATTTACTACGATTGGTATTATAACCATAAGGCCAACGAGAAAAACTGGGAACCGGAGCCTGTGACGGCAGAAACGGTTTTGCAGTGGAAGCGTGCCTGCGAGGTGGAGATCGCTAAGCGTGGTCTGCAGTTCCATGATATGGGTCACGGCTGGAATGCCGAGTCTTTTGGCATCAGCTCCATTGGTGGCTGGGCGCCGGATCAGGACAATCCCGTGCCGGAGGAGACCCGGCAGTACCTGGCGCTGATCAACGGCGAGAGAGGCTTGTTTAAGGGCGTTGCTCTGAACACCAACTTCTGCATGTCCAACCCCAAAGCACGGAAAATTGTGGTAAAAACCGTTTGTGATTATGCCCAGAGCAATCACAATGTGAATTACCTCCATGTGTGGCTGGCAGATGCCCAGAACAACCACTGCGAGTGTGATAATTGCCGTCAGAAGACACCCTCTGATTGGTATGTTGTTCTGCTCAATGAGATCGACGCAGAGCTGACCGCCCGTGGTCTGACCAACCGGATCGGCTGCTGCATGTACTCCGAAACGGCATATCAGCCTACCTGCGAGCATTTGAATAACCCCGAGCGCTTTATCTTTGTGCTGGGCGCAATTACTCGCAGCTATTGTTATTCTGTGCCCAAGGATCCCAAGATCGAGCAATTTACACCCTTTGTGCTGAATCAGTCCGGCAGACCGGATACTATGGAGGAGCATATCGTCCGGGCAAAGCTGTGGCGTGATTTTGCGGCATCTCCCCAGGTGGCATACGAGTACCATTTCTGGAAGCATCAGCATTATGCCCCCGGCACATTGTGCTTTGCCCGCCGGCTGTATGAGGATGTACATTCCTATAAGGCAAACGGCTTCCAGGGTATCGTTCAGGATGGCTCTCAGCGGTCTTTCTTCCCCAACGGCTTGTCTTTCTATGTATATGCCCAGACCTTGTTTGACAACAAGGTGGACTTTGATGCCGTGGTGAAAGATTACATGGATCATGCCTACGGCGAAATGGCCGATCTGGCAATGGAGTATCTGCAGGCTATCGACAAATACCTGCCCCAGACCTATCTGGAAGCACGGCATACCAGACACAGTACCGGTAATCAGTATTATAAGCCGGAGATGGAATCCGGACTGCGTTATGTGGATGAGCTGACCCGGGAATACGAGGAGAAGTTTGCGCCCTATAAGAATATGCCCAAGCGTGTGCAGACCGTGTCTGTTCGTTTGCTGCTGCGTCACTGTGAATTGTGCCGTGGCCTTGCAGAGGCTATGGCGCTGAAGAGCGTAGGCAAGGACACAGAGGCAAAGCAGGCACTCCGCCAGTTCATGGGTGAGTTCGGCAAATACGAACAATCTATGGAGCGCTACTATGACCACCGCCAGCACGTGGCAGCCTACAACGTGATCTTTAACAAGATTAGCGAGTATGACCAATAAGAAAAACCCCTGTTGTATCAAACAACAGGGGTTTTTGCTTTGAATTCTACAATGCCGTTGTTGGCACGAGCCTCCAAGCGGTCAGTATCCAAGAGATACTCCAGAAATACACGAATATTGCGCTGTGTGCCGCTGACAGACCGGATGGTATCCGGGTTGCCACCGGTGTTGGTGAGGAATTGCCGTGTAATTTCGTCCAGTGTAATATATTCACTGCAGATCGCTTCCAGATCCGCTGCGATCCGCAATAAGCCTTCACGATTGATTTGGATCAGCTCGGTGATGTCATCTACCACGATGTTATGCGCCAGGATGTAGCGGTCGCATTTCAGAGCGGCAAGGCTCGCCTTTGCTTCCAGATCCGGCTCGATACAAGTGCAGTAGGGGGCACGCAGGGACTTTACCATGTGCGCATCGAGCAGGATGTCGCCCAGATATGCCACGTTGTCCGGGGTGATAAAGCCCAGATTCTCCGCCGCATGACCGCAGGTGTTGATAATACCGAAGCTTACACCGTCTACGGTAATGTTATCGGCATGAATATCGATGATGCCGTCAGGGCTGACGGGCTCGCCTAGCTTTTTGCAGATATTACGGTAGCTGAAAAGTCCTACATTCAGACCGGTCATATTTACCGGAGAGGCATAGATTGCTGCGCAGAAAGGGGACATATAGAGCTTGCTGCCGAAATGATGCCGCAGATTCAGATGGTTGCCGATATGATCCGGGTGGGCGTGGGTGGTCAGCACACTGGTGATGTGCAGATTTTCCCGTTTCAGCAGTTCCAGAATATCTGTCCAACTGTGATTAAAACCGGAGTCCAGCAGGATCGCCTTGCCGTCGCCCAGCATATACAGCGGGATGCGGATATAACCTAATACGATGCAATAGGTATTTCCCTTGACACATTCAAGGTGAGGTATTATATCAGATCTTTTCATAGTAACATAAAGGGTTATGGGGCTTGCAAAGCAAGCCCCATGTTGATTTTAAATTAAAATTACAGGCACAGACCGCCGCCGGAAGCAACGATAGTCTGACCGGTGACCCAGCTGGAATCGTCGGTGCAAAGGAACTCAACGATAGAAGCGATCTCATCGGGATCAGCCATGCGCTTCATGGGATGATGTGCAACTGCAGCAGCGAACTTCTCTTCGCCGACAGCACGCATCATGGGAGTATCAATGTGGCCGGGGGCAACACAGTTGATACGAACGTTCTTACGGCCCAGCTCCTTAGCCATGGTACGGGTGAAGCCCTGCATACCTGCCTTGGTGGTGGAGTAGTTGGACTGGCCGGGGTTACCCATCATAGAAACGGAGCCAATGTTAACGATAGCGCCGCTCTCCTGCTCACGCATAACGGGTACAACGTACTTGCACATATAGTACATGCCGTTGATGTTGGTGTTGATGACGGAGAACCAGTCATCGTCCTCAAACTTATGGAAGATCTTGTCGCGGGTGATGCCGGCGTTGTTGATCAGAACGTCGATACGACCCCACTTCTCCATGCAAACCTTAACAGCTGCAGCAACCTGCTCCTGATCAGCAACGTCGCACTTCACAGCCAGAGCGCGCTCGCCGGAGGGATCCAGCTTTGCAGCAACAGCCTGCATCTTTTCCAGGTTACGTGCCATCAGAGCAACGCCTGCGGCGCCCTCGTCCAGGAAACGCTTAGCGATGGACTCGCCGATACCCTGGCTAGCACCGGTAACGATGCAATACTTACCAGTCATGTCTCTCATGATAAATACTCTCCTAAAAATAAAATGTTTTTATTTCCAAAGGCAAAAGCCTTTGATATACGGAATAAAATGCTAGGGAAAACCCGGGACGGGTCGCGCCCCGGGTTATATGACTAATTACCGACGCAGGTTCTCAATCAGAGTGGTAACACCCTGGCCGCCGCCGCAGCAGGAGGAGAACAGACCGTAACGGCCGCCGCTGCGTGCCAGCTCCTTCATGCAGAAGATAGCGATACGGGCACCGGAAGCGCCGTTGGGGTGACCGAAGGAAATAGCACCGCCGTTGGGGTTCCACTTTGCCTGGTCGATGGTCTTACCGGACTGGATCTCCATCTCCTTGATAACACCCAGGTTCTGTGCAGCGAAAGCTTCGTTACACTCGAATACGTCGATGTCCTCGATCTCCAGGCCAGCGCGCTTGATAGCCAGCAGGTTGGAGTATGCGGGGCCGATACCCATCATACGGGGCTCAACACCGTAGTCAGCGCCGGTGACCCAACGAGCGTAGGGCTCGTAGCCCAGCTCCTTAGCCTTCTCAGCGGTCATCATCAGAACGAAAGCAGCACCATCGTTCAGGCCGGAAGCGTTACCAGCGGTGGTAACATTGCCTTCGCCACGAACAGGACGCAGCTTAGCCAGGCCTTCCAGGGTGGTGGAGGGACGCAGGTGCTCGTCGGTGTTGAATACATATTCAGGAGTCTTCTTGGTAGCGGGAATGGTGATGGGAACGATCTCGTCTACGAAGTAGCCCTTCTCGGTAGCGGCAGCTGCACGCTGCTGGCTGCGGAATGCGAACTCGTCGCAAGCCTCACGGGAGATGCCCCACTTCTCTGCCATGGCATCGGAAATCTCGATCATGGAAGCGTTCTGCTTGGGATCATCGTGGATCACAGCGCGGCAAACCTGGGGACCAATGCCCTTGTAGGGAGCAACGGTGGTGGAATACTTAACGAACTTGTTGCTGTGGGACTCGAAGCCACCGGCGATGATCACATCAGCTGCGCCAGCCTTGATCTTCCAAGCGGCGTGGTTGATGGAGTCGATTGCAGAACCACACTGCATCTCAACGAAGGATGCGGAGGTCTCGATGGGCAGACCGGCTGCCATGGTGATGTAACGAGCGTGGCTCCAGGAAGCGCCACAACCAACTGCGGAACCACACATCAGGGAGTCAACCTTGCCGCCCTTTTCCAGGATCTGGGTCTTCTCCACCAGTGCCTTGACAGTCAGAGCTGCCAGCTTGGAACCGGACAGGTCCTTGAGAGTGCCGCCCATCTTACCGAAGGGGGTTCTCATGCCATCAACAAATACAACTTCTCTCATTTTGAATTCTCCTCTTGCTTAAAAATTTGAATTTATATTGTTTGCCAGTTACCAAAAGGTAGCTCGCAAATAATTACGATTATATATTATTCGTAGTCATAGAAGCCGTGACCGGTCTTGCGACCCAGACGACCCTTGTTGACCAGATCCTCGTAAACATCGTACATATCGGGCTTAACACCGGTCTTTTCATATGTAGCCTTCATCACGGTGAAGCTCAGGTCGATACCGGTCAGGTCGTTCATACGGAAAACGCCCATCTTGTGGTTGAAGCCCTTTTCCAGAGCAATATCAACTTCCTGGGGAGTGCAGTAGCCGTTCTGTACCAGATACTTAGCGCGCTCCTGCAGACCGGCAACCAGATAGTTGCCTGCGAAGCCGGGATCTCTTTCTTCTGCCAGATGGGGCACTTGCCGATAGCCTTGCAGAATTCGTATGCAGCGCCGGCAGTTTCCTCGCTGGTGTGGGGGGCCTGAACAACTTCTACGAACTCCATGACCAGTGCGGGGTTGTAGAAGTGCATATTACACAGTCTGCTGGGGTTCTTGACACAATCAGCAAACAGGGAAGATACCATGTAGCTGGAGTTGGTGCAGAGAATGGTGTCCTCGCTGACGATATCGCTCAGCTGACGGAAAAGATTTGCCTTTACATCCTTGATTCCAACGATGCATTCGATTACGCAGTCCACGCCTGCAACAGCCTTCTCCAGAGAAGGCTCCAGGTGGAAGCGAGCATTGGTTGCCGCAACCTGCTCCTCGGTCATACGACCCTTAGCAAGTCTGCCGGCCATATAATCCTTATGCCATTGCGCCACGGCGTCCAAAACTTCGGGTTTCAGGTCATAGACCGTTGCATCGAAACCGTGAATCGCAGCGCACAATGCGATCTGGCGTCCCATAAGACCACCGCCAATAACACATACCTTCTGAAATTTTATAGTATAACGCACCTTTATTTTTGCTGTTCCCTGATTGTTTTTACTTCCAGCAGAAATGCACATCCTGCTACATTTACAAGTATAAATAAACTGTCATTCTTTTTCAAGCGAAAAACTGCACAAAGAACACCTATTTTTTTTGTGCAATTTGGTTATGGTACAAAAAAGCTAGATGTTTAGTAGGGCGGCTTGCGAAATTTTTTTATTCGATAAAAAAAGCCTTAAATCTATGGGGCGCAGTATGGGTCGGGCGGAGGGCCAAAAGTGCGAAAAGCGCAGTCTGCGCCTATGTTTTTCGCCTTTGTCATATATGCTGAAAAAGGGGTGCAAAATTTGCAGGAAATGTCAATTGTGATTTTTCTATCGGTATGTTATTATCTGTATGTATCGTGGTCGTACTGTGGGCAAGACTGCTACAGTCAAGCTGGCAAGCAATGTAAAGATCTACGACGTCAGTTCCTATGCCGAGACCTTTGGACAAAAGGCTACTCTGGATCCCGGCGACCGTATCTTTGCGCTCAAGAATGAAGATGGTGAGATTAGTCACATCTTTATTAAGTATAAGAATACCCGTGAAGCAGGCCACATTGGCTACTGTGAGCACTGCGATCAGGAAGTCTATTGGCATCCCTACCTGAAGACCACTTATGACGATGTGCATCACGCATATCTGACCAGCGACCTGAGCGTCACCGATGTTCTGCAAATCAACAAGGCAGATACGCCCGTGGATGAGCGTCAGGAGCTGGTTCTTGACCTGAACGGCAAGACTCTGGCCGCATCCACCCGTGCTTTCTGGGTCTACGGTAAGCTGTCTATCATAGATAGCTCCAAGGCGCAGACCGGTAAGATCGTTGGTTCTACCAGCGGCAAGCTGCAGGCAATCGCACTTAGCGATGGCGGTGTTGTCAATCTGTACAGCGGTACTCTGACCCGTGAAAAAGACGTGGATCCCGTTGCCAAGGGCGGCGGTGTTGTCAAGGTAACTGCCAATACTACATTTAATAAGTATGGCGGCACCATCAAGGGCGGTATGTCCGATATGGGTCACAACATCTATGCACGTCACAACAGCACTGTAGTGACCTTGAACAATGTTGTCTTTGATAACGGCACAGCCACCGATAAGGTCGACCTGCACATCAAGAACATTCCCTCTGTCACTGTTTCCGGCAGCCTTCAGATGAAGGTCAATATGGAACTGGCAGGTGAGGAGAGTGGTCTGCTGACCCTGGGTGAACTGACAGATAACACTTTGATCACCTTCACTGCTGATCGTGACGGTGTTGTGACTGTACCCTCTGAGAAAGCACAGGAATACTTCACTGCTGGCTATTTTGCGGCAGGCAACGGTAAGACTATCACTGTCAATAATGCAAAAGAACTTGTGATTGGCTGATGGTCTGAACCGACAAACAAAACAGAAAGGGACTTGCTTCGGCAAGTCCCTTTTTATATATTTTAATAATGTATAAAACTTTTATTATGGCTGTAGCATCGCAGTCTCGGAATGACGCATTAGCGCGGGGCACGGGAGACAAATATATGTGAAAAAAGCGCTGAAAAATCCTTAAAAAATCGATACAAAAAGAGCAACTAAAGGTGCAGATATTTGCCTTTGCAATCGCTCTAAAAATAACGATAAAATGTACCGATATTTACTTTTTTTATGGTTAATCATTATAGGGGGTTATTCTTACGGTTTATACCAGTTTTTTGGTTTGGTAATTGTTGAGAAATACCGAAAACAGCCCCCTAAATTTGTATGAAATGTGTATTGCAAATTTTTCTATAACATTGTATCATAAAGTAGACTGTATATACTCTGCCTTGGGATCGAGTCAGAGGGCGTTGCAGATACTTCGTCCGGTTGGTTACCGGTCGAAATGCAATATGGAAGGAGAAAAGAAAATGCAGCAAGAAGCAACAAAGAAAAACAAAAAGCTGATTTGGCTCATTGCCGGTCTGGCAGCTCTGCTTGTTGTAGCTGGCGTAGTGGCAGCAATGTTCCTGCTCCCCGGCAACAAAGCACCTGTTGAAACTGGCCCTGTGGGTGGTCGTCCTGACCTCTACTGGAACGTGGATCGCATGACATTCACCGACGGTGGAACAGGCGTATCTACCCGTGAGCCCGGCGATGACGGCCTGTATAAGGTCCGTTTCGCTTACAATGGCGAGATCGTAGAGTACACCATCGCTGACAAGCGTTTGGTCAATGCCATCGACTCCATGGACATTGTTGGAATCGTCAAGGACGAGAACGGCAATGTTATCGACGCTGTCGAACCCACTACCATCGCTACCGAGGTGTCCCGTGACTCCTTTGTACAGAAGGTTGAGGATGGCAGCATCCGTGTGAACTCCTCTGTCGCTATGAACGGTATGGAGACCCTGATTAAGTTCACCGAACTGACTCAGGTTTACAATGTAACTGCATCTGCCGAGATCCCCGGTATGATCGATACTGCACAGCTGTTGGATAGAGTTCTGGTCTATGCCAACGACCTGGGCGAAGTTACACATATTTTCATCCTGGAACGTCAGCCCGCCGGTGATGTTTACTGGCGTATCGATTCCAAGAACGTGGACTCCAACGGCATCACCCAGCGTGAGCCCGATGAGAACGGTGTTTACCACATTGCCTTTGTCCATAAGGGCGAGCGTGTTGAGCTGAAGTGTACCGATAAGGAACTGGTTAACAAGATCGATGGTATGTCTACTCGTCTGTCTGACACCGGCCTGCAGGTAAACGAGGAAGGCTACATCACCGGCTTTATGGAGACCTATATCGCTCTGCGTGGCAAGCTGGTGGGCGCTGGTTACCATGTTACCGCTATTAACGGCAACGAGGTCACTTGTACTTATATGTTCGCTGGTAAGGAATCCGGTAAGAGCTTTACCGTCAACCTGAACGAGAATACTGAGATTTACAATGTGTGCTACAGTACGCCTGATGATACCTACGGCGCAGCTACTGAGCTGCAGCTGGAGGACCGTGTGATTGTTTACTCTGACCTGGAGGGCAATCCTCTGGTGATCTTTGTTATGATGCGTAAGATCGACGGTCTGATCTACTACAACCCCGCTCGTCAGTACAGCAATGGTGAGACCACCCGTAAGCCCAATGCAAGCGGCTACTATGTGTTTGATCTGATCATTGACGGCGAGCAGCGCACTGTCCGCACCAAGGATAAGAAGCTGGCAAGCGTAGTCGATTCCTTCTCTTCCAAGTACGGCGGCATTGTGCTGGATGGCGATATCATTACTTTCGCTTGTGGTGATATGTACATTGCAGGTCACTACAAGTATACCTTGTCCAGTACCCGTCTGGTACAGGGCGTGACCGGTGTTATTCTGTCCTTCGTCACTGCTGGTCAGGATCTGGAGTCTACCGCTAACCTGGTTATGTCTCCCACCGTTGGTATCTATGATATGTCCGGCCGTCCCGGCACCAAGCTGGGTCAGAAGACCACTGTTAAGGAAGGCGACTCTGTCCGTCTGCTGGCTGACTACCAGAACAACATCACCCATGTGTTCGTGGAGTCTGCTTACACCGGCTATCCTGTCTACTACAGCCTGTCCCGTCAGTATGACTCTGCAAACGATTGCACCAAGCGTACTGCGGATGCAGAAGGCTACTATAGCTTTGATATGGTTACCGGCGGTAAGCAGGTAACTGTTAAGACCAAGAGCAAGGATATTGCTGACTTCATTGACCGTCAGTCTCCCTACTTCTGCGCACTGGATGTTCGCGACGGCATTATTCGTGATGCTGGCGCAGCAATTTCTGCCTACGAGATGGGTTATAAGGCTTGTAACTGGGGTTACTTCCAGCGCTACAACGGCCAGAAGAGCATGAACTGCGCAAACTCCAGCAATGAAGGTTCTACCAGATACAAGCTCTCCAAGGACGTTAAGATCTACAACGTCAGCGCAGCTTACTCCTCCCACAGAGGCGAGACCACTACTCTGAAGGAAGGCGACCGTATCGGTTGTATCGCTCTGGGTAAGACTCAGGAGATCGTGGAGATCTACGTGATTACCCGTCAGGTAGAGTCTAAGGTCTATTGGAACATCAACAGACAGTACAACTCTACTACCAAGGAGACTACCCGTACTCCCAACTCTGCCGGTTACTACGCAATTGATCTGGCAGTTGACGGCGAGATCATTCGTTTCAGAACCAAGGATAAGGAAATCGCTACCCGTGTGGATAGCCAGGACTACGCCTTTGGTCTGGAGCACAACAACAACACCATTAAGACTGTGTTTGCTGCTACCAACATTAAGGGCATCAGCTCTCAGATTGGCGCAAAGTATGATGTAGTCAAGATCAGCGGCAATAAGCTCTATCTTGAGAGTATCTGTCCCGGTAACACCTCCTTCGGCACAAAGAGAACCGAAGTTCTGGCTTCCGGCTACAAGGCATACGACGTCAGCGCATACGCAGAGAATCCCGGTGCAAAGACCACTCTGCAGGTCGGCGACCGTGTTGTCTGCTATCGTGATGCCGATAACAATGTTTCTTATGTTTTCGTAATGTTCAAGAACGTCCACAATGGCGGCGCTTATGCATACTGTGAGCACTGCGATCAGGAAGTTTACTGGCAGCCCTTCGAAAACAAGATCTACACCACTGACGCACACGTTTACCTGACCCATGATCGTAATCTGGCAGGTATCAACGATATGAACCGTGAGGTGGATGTTGAGGATCGTCCCGAGCTGACCGTTGACCTGAACGGTAACACCTGGGGCGTGCGGCGTTCAAGCTTTGTTTACAGCACTCTGAACATCATCGATTCTGTCGGCGGTGGTAAGATTGTTGCCGACGTGGAAAATGTTGGTTCCGATAAGAATGGTAACGGCGCAACGCTGATCACCTCCAAGGGCGGTACCATCAATCTGTACGGCGGTACGATCACGCATAACGATAAGAGCGACCCTGCTGCTCGTGGCGGCTGTTTGATCATTGGCGGCAACTGTACCTTCAATATGTACGGCGGCAAGATCACCGGCGGCAAGGCAGACACCGCAGCAAATGTTTACATTGGCTCAAACACCACTGTGAACCTGCTGGGCGGCGAGATCGATGGCGACATCGCAATCTCCAACAAGTCTTGCAATCTGACTATCGGCGGCGTTAAGATCAACAAGGGCACCCAGGGTGGCTTGCGCCTGCCCAACGGTCTGCTCCTGGATCTGAGCAAGGTCACCAAGGATACCAAGGTCTGCATCGATGCAGCCGGCGTATTCACCAAGGAATATGACAACATTGCTGATTACAAGGATAACTTCTACTCCTCTGAGGCAAGCCTGTCTGTTGATGTTATGGGCAAGGCACTGGTAGTTGGTAAGCTGCTGGCTTGCCCCCATTGTGGTGGCGAGGAAGTTGTGTTCGGCAAGTTCACTCCCGAAGCTTGCTCCGGCAATGCTCACTTGATCGTAACAGAGGATATTGAGCTGACCAAGCAGATTCAGATTGGCACAACTGAGTATCATGATGACGATGTGGTTATCGACCTGAACGGCAAAACTGTCGAACTGGTAAAGACCGACCTGTCCGGTTCCACCGGTCGTTTCGCTCTGCTCTATGGCGCACTGTCTATTATGGATAGCTCCGAGGAGCAGACCGGTAAGATCTACTCCAATGTTACCGATGGCGGTAACGGCGGTATGATCCTGATGGGCAGCGGCGCTGTGAGCTTGGATCTGTACAGCGGTTCTTTGATCGCTGGTGAGGATTACAAGGCTTCCACCGGCGGTATTATCTCCGTCGTCAAGAATTCTACCTTCACTATGCACGACGGCCTGATCTCCGGCGGTAATAGTAGTGATAAGAACGGCGGTAACATCAATGTTAGCGGTCTGGCTACCTTCATTATGAAGGGCGGTGAGATCACCGGCGGTACTTCTGCAGCTCAGGGTGGTAACATTATAGCTAGCAACAAGGCTACTGTTATCATCGAGGGTGGCACCATTGAAAAGGGTTCTGCTGTTAAGGGCGGTAACATTGCCACTACCAGCGCAAATGTCACCATCGGCGAAGCTGCTACCGTTACCGGTGGCAAGGGCGCAAGCAACAACACTGGCGCCGGCGGTAACATCTACCTGGGCGTCTACGATAGCAACACTGCAACCTACACGCTGACTGTTAAGGGTAAGGTCACCAATGGCCGCGCCTGGAACAGTGGTAACATTGACGTTTCCAACGCGCTGTGCGCTGTTGTGATCGACGGCGGTACAGTTTCCGGCGGTACTGCTTACGGCTACACCGGTGGTAACATCTCCACCAAGGGTGCTGTCAGCATCATCAACGGCGGTACTTTGAAGGATGGTAATGCTCCCGAGACCGCAACAAACTGCGGCCGTGGCGGTAACATCTATATCAACACCGGCAGCCTGACTGTTGGCGAAGGCGCTACTGTCTCCGGCGGTCACGGCAGTATCGGTGGTAACATCTACCTGGATAAGGATGGCGCATTCCTGAACATTCAGGCTGGCGCACAGGTTCTGGGCGGCACCGCTGCTACCAAGGCACAGAGCATCTTTGTGAACAGCAAGGAAAATGTTCTGACCATTGCCGGCACTGTTAAGTCTGTGGAAGTTCCCGCAGCAGAGGGCGAAACCGAGCCCACCATCACCGGCGGTGATGTGCTGATCGAGGGCACTGCTTCTGACGTAACTGTCTCCGGCGCAGCAGAGATCGAAAAGCTGACTCTGCCTGAGGGTTTGACCATCACTGCTTCCGGTCTGACCACCGGCGCAAAGATCAAGGTCGAGGCTACCGGCGTGTTCACCAAGAACTTTGCAGACGCTGCTGCAGCAACTGCTGCTAAGGGCTGCTTCGAGTCCCTGGTCGATGGCATGGGCATCACCGTTGCCGGCTCTGCTCTGGCAGTGGGCGAGGCTGAAGCTCCCGAGGCTGACATCAACGATCCTCTGAACTTCCAGGCTGACGGCAAGACAGCATACTGTGCAGTGTGCGATCAGGATGTAGAGTGGACTGAATTGGCTGCATCTTCTTCCTCCGTGGCACTGGAAAGTGGTCACTACCACTTCTATACTGCTAACGACGAGGGTCTGACCAACCGTACCTTCACTGGTCTGAAGCCTGCAGCCGATGCAACAGTTAACATCTGTCTGTATTTGACCAATGGCACTTCTAACTATGGTACTGTGGTTCCCTCTGTAAACGGCACGCTGAACGTCTTTGGCACCGGTACTTTGAGACTGGGCGGCAGCAACCAGATCATCAGAGGCGCAAGCGCTGCTGGCGCAACTGTGAATGTTTACGGTGGTGAAATCATTGGCGGCGGCTCTGCTACCGCTCCCAAGACTACTTCCGGCACTGCAATCTACCTGATTGGTACCGCAGAAGCTCCCGCAACCCTGAATGTCCTTGGCGGTACTATCCGTACCGGTTACTCCAACAAGGACGGCGGCTTGATCTACACCGAAAATGCCATTGTTAACATTTCCGGCGGTACGATCAAGAATGGTACTGCCACCGAAACAAACGGTGGTAACATCGCTATGATCGGCGGTCAGCTGAACATTTCCGGTGGTACTATCTCCGGCGGTAAGGCAGAGAAAGCCTTTGGCGGTAACATCTTCGTCAATGGTACTCAGGTTACTATCACCGGTGGTACGATTGATGCTGGTCTTGCAAAGCGTGGCGGTAACTTCCTGATCCGTAATGGCGCTTCTTTGTCTATCTCCGGTACTTCCGCAGAGCAGAAGGCTACCATCTCTAACGGCGTATCTACCACTCACGGCGGTAACATCTATGTTTACGGTGCATCCAATGAGGCTGGTTCTACTGTCACTGTTGGCGAATTTGCAGTGATCACCGGTGGTGACGCACAGCACGCATCCAGCGGCTACGGCGGCAACATCGCTCTTGTTGGTAACGCATCTGCTACTTCTCAGCAGATTCTGACCATCAACGGTGGTGAGATCACCAACGGTCACGCTGGCAAGAACGGTGGCAACATCGGCGCTGCTACTACAAACTCCAAGGTCGTGATGAACGGCGGTACTGTTTCCGGCGGCACTGTGGCAGATAGAACTGAAGGCAACAACTATAACATCATTGTTATGACCGGTGCTACGATGGACTTCCTGGGCGGCACTGTGACAGACGGCAGATTGAGCGTTGACAGCGCATCCTCTCTGATTCGTCTGGGCGGCAATGCAACCATTACCTCTGACTACTACCTCTATTTGGGCACCGATGCAAAGGCTCAAATCGTGGCTGGTTGGACCGGTTCTGCTACTGTCAATGAAGGGTCCCAGGCTGATATCGCCGCAGGCTCTGTCCTGACCAATATCACTGCTGGTCACTACGTTGAAGGCGTGTTCACACCTGCTGACATTGACTTCACTGGTCTGCTGACCGTCGCTGGTGTTGAAGGCGCTCCCTCTGTAGCGCTGACTGCAGACACCACTGATGCTGCCGGTACTCTGGCTGTGAAAGTGGTTGAGGTTGCCGGTTAATCTGACAACTTGCTGAACTATCAGCGAATAACCCAATAAGCATACCGCCCCGGGTCTCCCGGGGCGGTATTGTTTATGGTATTATGAATATAAAAACGCCCCGGAGGAAATCCTCCGGGGCGATAAATTTATGAAGTTATTTTACCAGCAGCTCAGCGATCTGAATGGCGTTGGTGGCAGCGCCCTTGCGAACCTGGTCGCCGCAGCACCACAAGCTGATACCGCAGTCATCGGTCAGATCCTTGCGGATACGGCCGACGAACACGATGTCCTGATCTGTGGTGTCCAGAGGCATGGGGTAGACCTTATTTGCCAGATCGTCCACCAGCTTACAGCCAGGAGCCTCTGCGATGGTCTTTCTCACGTCCTCAACGGACACGGGCTTGTCGAAATGACAGCTGACGGAAATGGAGTGGCTACGGACAACGGGGACACGCACGCAGGTGCAGGTGACCTTCAGCTCCGGCAGATGCATGATCTTGCGACCCTCGTTCTGCATCTTCATTTCCTCACTGGTGTAACCCTCGTACTGCTCGCCGCCGATTTGAGGGATCAGGTTGAATGCGATCTGATAGGGGAAAATCTTGGGCTCGTAGGTCTCGCCCTTTGCCAGCGCTTCCACTTCGCCCATCAGCTCCACAGGGCCGCCAGCGCCTGCGCCGGACACAGCCTGGTAAGTAGAGGTGGTCATGGTGCGAATGGGGGAGAGCTTGTTCAGTGCGTTCACAGCGGTCATGGTGATGATGGTGGAGCAGTTGGGGTTGGAGATGATGCCGTTGTGCCACTTCACATCCTCGGGGTTGACCTCGGGAACGACCAGGGGCACTTTGGGGTCAAGACGGAATGCAGAGGAGTTATCCACAAACACAGCGCCTGCCTTTACAATAGCAGGTGCGAACTTCTCAGCGATGTCATTCTCTGCAGCGCCCAGAACGATGTCTACGCCCTCGAATGCATCCTCGCGAGCTTCCCGGATCACCACATCCTCACCCTTGAACTTCAAAGTTGTGCCTGCGCTGCGGGCGCTGGCCAGCGGGATCAGCTTGCCCACGGGGAAGTCCCGCTCCTGCAAAATCTTGATCATTTCCTGTCCTACAGCGCCGGTCGCGCCCAGAACAGCCACAGTGTAAAGCTTTTTCATATTCTTAACCTCCCAGAGTTATTTCACAAAGCTATTGTACAGAACACGGATCGCATCCGCAAAGTCCTTATTGTCAACACCCAGAATGATGTTCAATTCGTCAGGACCTTGGTTGATCATACGGATGTTGATGCCTGCTTCACCCAGCGCAGCAAAGACCTTACCGGAAATACCGGGGCGGTATGCCATGTGGCGACCGACTGCTGCAACCACAGCGATCTGGTCGTGGATCTGCATGGAGTCGGGGTTGGCTTCTTTCTGAATTTCAGCCATTACCGCATACAGACAAGGCGCCAGCGCCTCGGTGGGCATAACAACCGATACGTTGTCGATGCCGTTGGGAACATAGTCCACAGAGATGTTGTGGCGCTCCAGTACGGACAGCACTTTACGCAGCGTACCGACCTCATTGCTCAAGCCACGCTTGGAAATGGAAATGATGGAAAAGTCCTTCTTGCCGGTGATGCCGGTGATGAACCGGTTGGGGTCAGAGGGAGTTTCAAAACGCTCCTGGATCATAGTGCCGGGATCGTTGGGTGCGTTGGTGTTGCGGATGTTCACGGGGATGTTCTTTTCCCGGACGGGGAAAATCGTGCCCTCGTGCAGCACCTGCGCACCGGAATAGCTCAATTCACGCAGCTCGTCATAAGTAACTTCGGGAATGGGCTGAGGATCGTTGACGATCCGGGGGTCAGCCATCAGCATACCGGAAACGTCGGTCCAGTTTTCGTATACATCGGCATCCAGCGCCGCTGCTGCCAGCGCGCCGGTGATGTCACTGCCACCGCGGGAGAAAGTGCGGATATTGCCGTTGGGCATCACACCGTAGAAACCGGGAATTACCACACCCTTCTGCAGGTTTGCCTTGGCAGCCAATGCAGCGTAGCTGGCGTCGGTATCCACACTGCCGTCCAGGTTGAACTGGATCCACTCAGCAGCGTCCAGGAACTGGAATCCCAGGCAAGCAGCCATCAGCTTGGCGGAGAAGTACTCGCCACGGCTGACCAGTTCATCCTCGGAAACCTGCTTGGCATCCAGCCGCACTTTCAGTTCGGTAAATTCGCTCTCCAGATCCAGTGTTACACCCAGATCGTTGCGGATCTCCAGATAACGACTGGTGATTAGGTCGAACACCGGGTCGCAGTCTACACCGTACTTGGTGTGGGCGTGGCACAGATACAAAAGATCTGTCAGCTTATGGTCGCCGGAAAAACGCTTACCGGCAGCAGACACGATCACCACACGGCGACGGGGGTCTGCCAATACAATATCTCTGACTTTGCGGCATTGCCCGGCATCCGCCATGGAAGAGCCGCCAAATTTCGTAACTTTCAGCATAATCGATTACCTTCTTTCAGAGGGTCATTCAGTGGGCAGGGCAGCGATGAATGTGCCAGGGTGAGCAGCCAGCCACTGGTGCATCTGCGTCACGGCCACAGGCTTGGTCACGATTGCGTTGCCCCAAGCTTCCTGCTTGTTCTCCTCCAGCCATGCATCCCTGTCGCCACGGACATAGAACTGCCGCAGGATGGTGTTGTCGGCGCTGACCTTGCCGCCGTAGGGGCTGTAGAAGCCCTTGCCGACCAAAAGGTCTGCGCAGTCCTGCACCACATTATACGCAGTGGGGTAGCGGCCTGCTCCCTGACCGTAGAAACTCATACGGCCGGAGGCATTGCCTACCAAGGTGATCAGGTTGTAGTTGGCAGGGACAGCGGCTTCCGGCTCACCCTGCTTAAACAGAGTGGGCTGCACGAATGCTGCCAGCTTGCCATTTTCCATAATGCCGGTAGAAACCAGCTTGCAGACGTAACCACGCTGGGTGAAGTTTGCCACGTCCTCGGCGGTGATGTGCCGGATGCCGGCAGCGGGAACGCTGTCGCTGTTCACGCTGACACCGAAAGCGATGTTAGAGGAGAGGATCAGCTTGTGCCAGGTGTCGATGCCGTCCACGTCGGTGGTGGGGTTTGCCTCGGCATAGCCCAGCGCCTGCGCCTGAGACAGCGCTTGGTCATAACCCAGACCCAGACGGGTCATGGAGTCCAGAATGTAGTTGCAAGTGCCGTTCATAATACCGCCGACCTGCTCCAGCGTCTGCATACGACGGGCACGCTCCAGCTCGGACAGCCAACCGATACCGCCGCCAACTGCAGCGGTGCAACGGAAGAACACACCCTTTTCCTTAGCCAGAGGAATCAGATCATCGTAGAAAGTGGCTACCAGCGCCTTGTTGGAGGTAACGATGTTCTTACCAGCCTCGATAGCTGCCCGGACAAACTCATAAGCCGGGTGCAGACCGCCCATGGCTTCCACCACAGTGTCGATGGCGGGATCGTTCAGCACGGACTGGAAGTCCTTGGTCACCTCGGCATCGGGGAGATTGATCTCCTCCAGACACACCACTTTTGCTACCTGCATATCCTCGCGTTCCGCGGTCAGGTCATAAACACCCCGACCCACAACGCCAAATCCAAGCAGTCCAATTTTCATCATAATTTCCTCCGATAACTTATTATCTGTCAATACAAATGCTTTCGTAGGAAAACACTTGCTTTTTTACCGAAAACAGTATATCATATACCCACTGAAAATGCAATATGCCAAAAAAACAAGAAACCCGCAGAAATGCCTTGTTTTTTGTGCAGTTGGCAAAGAAAAGAGAGGTATTTTTATGCTTTATCACTCTACCCGTTCCAATCAGACTATGATCGACAGCGCTCAGGCGGTGCTGAACGGTCTTGCACCGGATGGCGGTCTGTATGTTCCCCAGCAGCTTCCCAAACTGGATGTGGAGAAAATTTTGCAGTCTGACACCATGGAAATGGCAATCCAGATCATCGGCGCTATGCTGCCGGCAGTGCCGGAAATGGACACGCTGGTGCGCCGTGCCTACACCGGTAAATTTGAGTCCGATGAACTGACTCCCACTGTGGATACCGGAAAGTTTACCGTGCTGGAGCTGTTCCGTGGCCCTACTTCCGCATTTAAGGACGTGGCGCTGTGCATGCTGCCCCAGCTGCTGACCAAGGCAAAGTCCACAAAGGGTATGCAGGAGGATATCCTGATCCTCACCGCTACCTCCGGTGATACCGGCAAGGCTGCGCTGGCTGGCTTCCAGGATGTGGAGGGTGTGCGGATCTGCGTATTCTATCCCGATGGCGGTGTGTCCAAAGTCCAGCGGGCGCAGATGGTGACCCAGGAGGGCAACAACGTGGCAGTTTGCGCCGTGGTGGGCAACTTTGACGATGCCCAGACCGGTGTAAAAAATATTTTTGCAGCAGCGGTCGATGGCAGATTACCCGGCGGCAACGGCTGCCGTCTGTCCACTGCAAACTCTATCAATATCGGCCGTCTTGCACCTCAGATCACCTATTATTTCAAGGCTTATGCCGACCTGATGAAGCGTGGTCAGATCCGGTTTGGCGATAAAGTGAACTTCAGCGTTCCCACCGGTAACTTCGGTGACATTCTGGCAGGCTACCTGGCAAAGAAAATGGGTCTGCCCGTTGGTACGCTGATCTGCGCATCCAATGCCAACAATGTGCTGACAGACTTTATCCGCACCGGTACTTACGACCGTCGCCGTCCTTTGCATAAGACCATTTCTCCGTCTATGGATATTCTGGTTTCATCCAATCTGGAGCGTCTTTTGTACTTTATGTCCGGCGATACCGCATTGGTGGCAGAGCTGATGGGCAAGCTGAACACTGAGGGCTTCTACACCGTTCCCCAGCAGATGCAGGAGGCCATCGCAAAGGAATTCTGGGCAGGCTACTGTGATGACGAAGGCGCCCGTAAGATCATCGGCAAGGTTTGGAAAGAGCAAAAGTATCTTTGCGATACCCATACCGCTTCCGGTTGGGCAGTTGCGGAGCAGTATGTTGCCGAAACCGGCGATACCCGTCCTATGGTTGTGCTGTCCACTGCCTCTCCCTACAAGTTCCCGGCGGCAGTTCTGTCTGCGCTGGAGACCAGCGAGGAAGCGGACGAATTCAAGCAGATGGAGCGTTTGAGCCAGCTTACCGGCGTTCCCGTACCCGGCAATCTGCAGGGTCTGCAGGAAAAGACCGAGCGACATACCGGTGTTATTGAAAAAGACAAGATGCTGGGCTATGTAATGGGTCTGTAAAATTTAAGATCCCCCGAGATGCGTTGCATTTCGGGGGGTTATTTTAAGGAAAATTTAAGATTTCAGCTACTTCCTTTTTGCATAAAAAGTGTTATAATGGCATAGGTACAGGAGGTAGAAAAATGTCGATTGTACAGAACATTCTGCGACTGCTCAACACCCAAGGGGAGATACCCGGACTTTACGGCTGGTATCATTGGATGTGGATCGGTATCGTGGTGTTGTCCACGGTGTTGCTCTGTCGCTTGCAAAAGAAAAGACCCCAAACCCAGCCTTGGAAAGTTGTCTTTGGTGTTGCGGTTTTGGTGACGATTTTAGAAATTTACAAACAAATCAACTACAGCTTTGGCTATGAGGGCGGCATCAGCTTTGCCTATCAGTGGTATGCGTTCCCGTTCCAGTTTTGCTCCACTCCCATGTATGTGGGGTTGCTTGCCGGTTTGTTCCGCAAGGGCAAGGTCAGTGATGCGCTGATGGCGTATTTGGCCACATTTGCCATGTTTGCCGGTTTGTGTGTTATGCTCTATCCCGGAGATGTATTCGTAGGTACTGTGGGTATCAATATTCAGACTATGATCTGCCATGGTTCCATGCTGGTGATTGGTGTATATCTGCTGTACTGCGGCAGAGTGAAGCTGGAGCATAAGACAGTGCTGAAAGCGGCAGTGGTATTTGCGGTGTGCGTGAGCATTGCAGTGGTTATGAACGAGGTGGCATACCAATCCGGATTGCTGGAAGCACATACGTTCAATATGTTCTTTGTCAGTCCCTATTGCGATCCCTCGCTGCCGGTTTATTCTCTGGTGCAGGGTGTTGTGCCGTTCCCTTGGAGCTTGGTGATTTATATTGCCGGTTTCTCTGCGGCAGCATGGCTGATTTTGCTGATTGCTATGGGTATCAGCAAGTTGGCAAACGGCAAGAAAGTAAAACAAACTGTATAAGAAAACCCGGTGTGTTTGACACACCGGGTATTTTTTATTCTTGTTCCACCATTTCTTCTTTCAGTTCGCTGCGACGGATCAGGAAGCGGCGAATGGCAAATAGTCCTGCAATACAAGCCACACAAGCCACGTTGCTCCAGGGGTCATCATGAGAGAGAATGACGTGACGGGTGATAGCCACCGTCAGCACTTCCAGAATGCTGGCAGGGGTGGTATCGATGAGCATTCGCACAAATTCCAGACCCACAACGATAGTTAGCACGTTGTGCAGATATGTGCTGATGTCTGAAAGATAACCGGCGGTGTTGACCATCTTATAAAGCTCAACACCCAGCGCGGCGATCAGCACGATAATGGTGATTGCGGCGATGCAACGCTCGATGGTATGTAAGATCCGGCGGAAAATATGCTCCACCCGGTGATCCCGGTGTGCTTGCTTTTGGATTTGTTCCTGTAATTTCGGGTCGTGGTTGATATTTGTTTTATGCACGGCTCGATCCTCCTTGGTAGTATGTGGCTATTATATACTATTTTTGGTTAAAAAGGAAGTTATTTTTGATAATGCTGCCGCATTTGCTGCTGGGTGCGTTCCAATTCGCCACGCAGTTCCCGGGCGGACATACGCAAAACACCGCTGCGCAGCGCACCCAACTGCACCAGAGAATCGGATGTGGCAACTTTTACATCGTAGTTGTGACCGATCTGATCTACTAACGATTCGATGTAAGCATCGCCGGTCTCGTTTTCTTTGGTATATACGATCTGAATGTTGTTTTGGGTCAGCTTTTCGCCTGGGTTGCCTTTGACCTTGTAGCCGTCAAAGACCACCACAAGCCAGCATTTACGGAAAGAAGCGTAGCTCGACAGCCAGTCGCAAAGCTGCCGCCTTGCCGCATCCAGATCCTCCCGGGCAAGCGTGGCAAGATCATCCCATGCGAAAATGATGTTATAGCCGTCTACGATCAGGGCGGTCTGCCGGGGCGGACGAATGGTCAGTTTTTCAGTGGCCGGTCTGTTGGCTGCGCTTTGGTACTGGGGACGCTTGATAGGCCCAAATTCCCGGAGCATAATAGCTTCCAGTTCCTTATCGTCCATTCGCAGATTCCCGGTGATCAGGGTAGGTGCTTCCTGCCCCTCCGGTTTCAAACCGCAGTCCAAATGGCAGAAATCCTTGACCTTGTCCCATTTTACAGTGACACCGGCGCCGTGGTCACAGAAAACGCTGTCCGGCGTGTTTTCCAGGTCTGCCTCTGGGTCATAGCCGGTCTTTTCTATGACTGTGTCTGCGTTGTGGCAGGGGGCATAGCCGTGGAAGGTCACATGAAATCGCCCCAGTCCCTGGGTGTAAGATGCCAGCTGGTCGGCATAATCCTTGACTTCCGCTGCCGGGAGAATACCGGTGAGGGTAGAGAAGTCGCCCTCTGATTGGGGCGCATCAAATTCGCCGCTCATAGACCGGATGTCGGTGATGGCTCTGCCGATCACGGGGGTGGGGACAGTCAGCGTAAAGGCATACCATGGCTCTAAAAGCACGGATTGCGCTTGCATCAGACCCTGCCGAATGGCACGATAAGTGGCTTGGCGGAAATCGCCGCCTTCCGTGTGCTTAACATGGGCACGACCAACCAGCAAGGTGATCTTTATATCGGTGATGGGCGCGCCGGTAAGCACACCCAAATGGGCTTTTTCTGACAGATGGGTCATCACCAGCTTTTGGAAACTGCGGTCAAGCACATCTGTGGGGCAGACGGAGTCCGTCACAATGCCGCTACCTGGGGGCAGAGGCTCTAATAAAAGCTGTACCTCCGCATAGTGGCGCAAAGGCTCAAAGTGACCGATACCCACCACCGGGGCGGCAATGGTTTCTTTGTAAAATACATGTCCGGAATCCAGGGTTACATCCATGGAAAAACGGTCAGCAATCATGTTTTGCAGCACTTCCAGCTGAATTTTGCCCATGATCTGAATGTGGATATGTTTTAATTTATCATCCCAGAAAATGCGTAGCTGCGGATCTTCCTCTTCCAGCTGCCGCAGTTTTTGCAGCGCCGGAATGGGGTCGGTATTTTTAGGCAGATTTACCCGGTAAGCCATCACCGCCTGGGACATGGGAGTTTGGGCATCACCTTCGCAGCCAAGACCCATGCCAGCCCAAGTGGCAGACAGACCGGTTACAGCTGCCAGTTGACCCGGCTGCAGGGCTTCCGCTGCAGTAAATTTATCTCCGGTGTACAACCGAATTTGCAAGACCTTTTCCTCCAACAGTTCGCCGGCAAGATTGCGGTAGCCAATGGGTTGCCGCACCTGCAGACTGCCGCCGGTGAGTTTCAGCCAGGTGAGCCGGTTGCCCTGTGGGTCACGGGAAATTTTGTAGACTTTTGCGCCGAACAGCCCGGGATATGCTTTCCGGGGTGCATACCGGTCTAACAACGCCAACAGAGAGTCGATACCCTCCAGCCGCAGCGCTGCACCAAAGCAGCAGGGAAATACCTTGCGCTGGGCGATCAGTTGTTGGATCGCTGCATCGGCGACCTGGCCGCTTTCCAGATAATTGGCAAGTATCTTTTCGTCATATACTGCAATGTTTTCTGCCAGTTGAGGATCGGCAAAATCCAGACAGTCTGGGCAGAGCGATTCTCGCAGCTGTTTCAGTACGCTTTCCCGGGATACATCCGGCAGATCCATTTTGTTAATAAATAGGAATACGGGAACTTCGTACCGCTGCAGCAGATTCCAAAGGGTTTTGGTATGGGCTTGCACGCCGTCTGTGGCGCTGATGACCAGTACGGCGCAATCCAAAATGGGCATGACCCGCTCTGCCTCGGCGGCAAAGTCCGGGTGACCCGGTGTGTCCACCAGGGTGATATCCAGCTTTTCCGTAGAAAACTGCGCTTGTTTCGAGAAAATGGTAATTCCTCTGTTGCGCTCCAATTCGTGGGTGTCCAGAAAGGAATCTCCGTGATCCACCCGTCCCAAAGTCCGCCGTGCGCCTGCAGTATAAAGCAGCGCCTCAGACAAGGTGGTCTTGCCGGCATCCACGTGGGCCAGCAAGCCGATGTTAACGGGATATTTACTTGTTGCCGCCATAGGGACACCGCCTTTCGTTTCTGTGCTTTATTACAAGTGATTCAGCAGGGAAATGAGGGCCTTTTCTGCCGCAGTCAGGATTTTACCCTTGCGATAACAAATGCCGCGTTTGTGGAAAAACGGGGGATCCAGCGCAATGTATGCCAGCGCCGGGAACTGGTTGCGCCGGGGGCAGAAACCAACCAGCTCATCCGATGTCTGCAGCATATCTGCCAGCATATCGTGCCGGGCGTAGGTACTGGGGACATAGGGAACAAATTGATGTGCCTGCAAATAGGCATCAATGCGCTCTCGCAAAACACGCCCTTTGCGCATAAGGAAAAAAGGTGTATTGCTGGGAAGTTCACTCAGTCTTATTCTCTCAGATTCCATTCCCGGCTGCTGATAGCTATATTTTGCCAAAGGGTGGCTTTTGCTGACAACAAGGTCAACTTCACATTGGCGAATGTTGGTATAGGCAAGCCCATCCTGAAATTCCGCATAGGAGGAAAGTCCAATATCAATAGCGCCGTCCAGAACAGCTTGCTGGATCTCGTCAGAAAGAAGGGGCTGAAACTGCACAGTGACCTGCGGAAATTGCTCTGCCAGTTTTTCTGCAGCCGCCTGAATGTGGGTGTGTATCAGGTCTGTATCGCCGCCCAGGCGGATCACATGGGATTCCCGCTGCTGCATAGCGCCCAGCTGGTTTTCCATATCCTGCCAAATGTTTTCAATTTTTCGGGCAGCCTCCAGATAAACCTTGCCGGCTTCTGTCAGTTCCAGGGAACTGTCATGCCGCCGGTGGAACAAACGCACCCCGGCGCTTTCCTCCAGCCGAGCCAAAAAACGGCTGAGAGTGGGTTGGGACAGATACAGACTCTCTGCCGCCTTGGACAGACTGCCCTTATCTATGATCCGTAAAAAATATTGAATTTTTTTCAGTTCCATAGAAGTTCCTCCCACATGCCAACCTATGCATTTTGTGCATAGGGTTATTCTAGAATAACATTTGCAATTTGTCAATAATCTCTGTAAAATGATATTAGTGAAATTACAGCAATAATGAAAGGTTAGGTGCAACTATGGAACAGGCAGTGAAAATTTGGTTAGATGCCATAGAGTTCCCGGAAATGGGCGGCTGGAAAGTAGATTCCCAGTTCGTTCACCTCAACGGTAGCGCATATTTGATCGCCGCTGATAAGCCCGGTGAGCCGGTGGCGGATGCCAAGATCAGCGTAGACATTCCCGTGGCAGGTACATACCGCATCTGGGTGCGTGACAGAAACTGGCTTCGTCCCCATGATCCCGGTGTTTTCAACTTGCTGGTAAACGGCGAAAACAATGGTGTAGTACTGGGCAAGCAGCCCTCTGATGCATGGATCTGGGAGATCGCAGGCGACTATGCGCTGCCTGCGGGCAAGACGGAATTGGCAGTGCATGACCTGACCGGCTATTTTGCCCGGTTCTCCAGCATTGTGATCACCAATGACTTTGACTATGTTCCCACTCGTGAAGTGGAACGTATGCATAAGGAGCGTGCAAAAATCAAGGGTCTGCCTACCCAGATTCAGGACGGCGGCCGGTACGATGTGATCGTGGTAGGCGGCGGTCCCGGCGGTGTGCCCGCAGCCATTGCCTGCGCACGCAGTGGCATCAAGACCCTGCTGATTCAGGATCGTTCCATGCTGGGCGGCAACGGCAGCTCTGAAGTGGGTATTACCTTTGACGGCGCATCGGTTGCTCACATCCATGCCCGTGAGACCGGCATTGCCGAGGAGATTCGCCGTCTGCGTGACCGTGATACTACCTTGGTGGGCGATTGGACTCGTGCTATGGAGACCTTGGTGGCAGCAGAAAAGAATCTGACTGTGGTTTACAATCAGCATGTCTGCGCTGCCGAGATGCGCAGTGATTCTGTGATCGAAAAAGTGGTTGCAATGGATATCCTGCAGCTGACAAAGACCCGTTATACCGCAAAAATCTTTATCGACTGTACCGGTGACGGCTGGCTGGGTTACCACGCCGGTGCACTGTATCGCTTCGGCAGAGAGTCTATTGCGCAGCACGGTGAGAGCCTGGCGCTGAAAGAGGCGGATACTGTCACCATGAGTGGATGTATCAAGTCCGGTAACCGTCCTTTCTTTGAGAAAATGGACGAGCCCGTATCCTATGAGCCGCCTGCATGGCTGAATAAGCTGCCGGCGGATGATGTGGAGTTTGCCCGTGTGATCCCCGGTACCGGCGGCAGCTTGATGTGGTGGCTGGAAGCAAGCAACACCTTGGATGATATGTGGGATGCAGAGCAGGCAAGAGATGAGCTGCTGCAGCTGGTGCTGGCTTATTATCATCACATCAAGAACGACTGGTCTGACAAGGAAAAGGCTGCATATATGCAGCTGCGTTTCCCCAGTGTGTTTGACGGCAAGCGGGAATCCCGCCGTTTGATCGGCGACTATATTCTGACCCAGCAGGACTGTGAGAGCGGCCGTGACTTTGAGGACGTGATCTCCTATTCCGGTTGGGCTGTGGACGTGCACCACCCCGAGGGCGTCCGTTCCGGCAAGAAGGGCGCAATGTACTGCGTCAAGCACGTGCCGCAGATCAAGATCCCGTATCGCTGTCTGTATTCCAAGAATATCGACAACCTGCTGTTTGCCGGCAGAAATATCAGCGCCACCCATATTGCCATGGGTACGATCCGTGTGCAGAACACAGTCGCCACTTTGGGTCAGGCTGCCGGTACTGCCGCAAGTCTGTGTATCAAGCATGGTGTCAATCCCAGAGCGATTTATAGCGACTATCTGCGTGAGCTGCAGCAGACTCTGCTGAAAAACGACCAGTTTATTCCCGGCATCAAGAATGAGTTGGAGGACGATCCTTGCTTGACGGCAACGGTCACCGCCACCAGTGTCAGCACCGCAGAGGTGTACACCAACCTGAAGGGCAAGGACGGCGAGCTGTGTCCCTTGACCGACAAACTGGGCGCAGTGATCACCCTGAACCGCAAGGAGGGTGATGCCGATGTGCTTTGGCTGAAGCTGCACAATGCAGCAAATACCCCCAAGACCGTTACCTTGCGTGCCCGTACGGAAGGTCAGTGTGTCAGCGATCTGGTGACCCCCGGTCCTGAAGTGTCTGCCCGGGCAGAAGTGCCGGCAGCAGGCGAGCATTGGGTATGCTTCCCCCTGAGCCTGAAGCTGGACGACAACGAGTTTATGGACAAGGAGATCGTCCGTGTTTGGCTCGACCCGGTAGAGGATGTCTCCTGGCGTAAGGTCACAGATCTGTCCTTCCACTGGAAGGCTGGTTATTGGGATGAAGCTGCAGGCAGATGGGTAATGCGTGGCGACACCACTTATCGCTTTGCCCGGCAGAAGCCGGTGGAAGTACCGGCAAACTGCGCACCTGAGAATGTAATCAATGGCTACAGTCGTATTTTGGATGCGGAGCGCTACGAGTGGGTATCTGACCCTGCGCAGAAGCTGCCCCAGTCCATTGAACTCACATTCCAGCAGCCTTCTACCATCGATACAGTCAGTGTTGTCTTTGATACCGACTTGTCCAACCCCGGCACTTGCTGGTCTATTCGCTATCCGGAAGTGCCTGCCTGCGTAAAGGATTACACCGTTGAGGTGTTTGACGGCAGCGCATGGCATAAGGTGGCAGAGGAAACCGGCAACTTCATGCGTAAGCGCAACCATAGCTTTGCAGCTATGGCGGTGGAGAAGGTGCGTGTGACCGCACTGGAAACATGGGGCGATCCCAGCGCAAGAATCATGGAGATCCGTGCTTCTTTGGAAAACTAAATCCTATAAACCCCCCCGGTCTACACTAGACCGGGGGCGTTTTGCGCAGATGTTTGGTGTGGACTTTTCCGCAGCCAAATGGTATAATCAATTCATTCCTGGAGGTGATGCAAGTGCATAGGTATCTGAAACGGTTGGTGCAGTCTGCGGTGGTGATGCTGGCAGCTTGCTTCACCTTTGTTTTTTACGGTCCTTTGGAAATGGTGGCATTCAGCGCCGATTCACTGGTGTTCGGCTGGCGTGATGTGATATGGCCGTTGGCAGGTATGGCGCTGGCGATTTTTGCCGTGACTACCGTGTTGCTGTCGCTGCTTCGTGGAAAAGCCTTTCGATATGCGTTGAGCGTGGCATTTTCCTTAACAGTGGCAGGCTGGCTGCAGGCGGCGCTTATGAATGGCGAATTGGGCACGCTTACCGGCGATCCCTTGCCTTGGAGTGAGATGGTCTGGAGCATGATCGGCAATCTGCTGGTTTGGGCGGTTGTCTTGATCGCTGTGTTTGTGCTGCTGCATGTCCGGCGAAAGCTATGGAGGCGTGTGGTGTGCTTCCTGTCTGCGCTGCTGGTGGTTATGCAGGTTGCCCCGGCGGTGGGTATTTTTGCCGGTGTGTACGATACAACGGCAGATACTGCGGATAGTTTCCTCTCCCAAAAGGGTATGTATGAATTTTCCCGGCAGGAAAACGTGTTTGTCTTTGTGCTGGATCGGCTGGATTATGATTATATCGAAAAAGCGCTGAAAGAAGACCCGCAGATGCTGGACGGACTGGATGGCTTTACCGGTTATGAAAATGCCATTTCCGCTTTTGCCCGTACCCGACCTGCGTTGGTACATCTGCTTACCGGCTATGAGGATACGGCTTATGAAGTCAGCGCAAAAGCGTTTTATCAGCAGGCGTGGGATGCACAGCAGACCAATTTGCTGCAGGCATTACAGCAGCAGGATTATTCTATCAGCATGTACACAAAGCTTAACTATCTGTTCAGCGATCTGTCGGATGCCCAAATACTTTACAATTATGGAAACGGCAGGGGCGATCTGCAGACCGGTACCGTGCTGAATAAGCTTTTGAATCTGTCCGCCTATCGCTATATGCCTATGGTGCTGAAGCAGTATTTCTGGGCTGATACCAACTATTATAACACCGGCGCATATTTGTACGGTGCATATCAGTTTGACGATGCTGCCTATGCGGTGGGGTTGCAGTCAAGCATAGCGCAGCAGGCGCAAAACAGCTTTAAGCTCTACCATTTATACGGCCCCCATGCGCCCTATACCATGAACGCCGACGGAACGGCAAGCGACACTGCCACTACAGTGACGGCGCAGACCCGGGGCAGCTTTGCCAATCTAACCCGCATTTTCGACCGGATGAAAGAACTGGGTGTTTATGAGGATGCTACTATTATCATTACCGGCGACCACGGCAATGCGGTCAGTGACCGCAAACCTATCCAAAAGGCCACCAGGATCGGTCTATACTATAAGCCCTCCGGCAGTGCCGGCACACCCCTTGTTATGTCGGATGCGCCGGTTTCTACGGAGAATATTGCCCCTACCTTATTCAAAGCCATTGGCGCAGAATATACGGGAAAAGCTTTGGACGAAGTAGCGGCGGATACGGATATTGTTCGCTATACCTATAAGTCCGTGATCGGTGAAAACACCGGCAGGGAAGTGGGACTTTATACCTACGCCATTGTAGGTGATGCTGCTGATTTTTCCAACTGGCAGATCATCGATTATATGGATATTGAAAATTCCTTCTATTAATGGGGATGTGAATTATGACAGAAATCATCAGCCTGCCGCTGACTGCGCTTTTAAGATGGTGTTGTGAGGTGCTGGGAAATGAGATCGTCGCCATTGTGGTGTTCACTTTGCTGACAAAAGTGATTCTGCTGCCCATTTCGGCATGGGTGCAGAAAAACAGCATTACCATGGTGCGATTGCTGCCCCGGATCAACCGACTGAAAATAGAATATTACGGAGATAAGGACACAGTAGCGGATAAGACCCACGAACTGTACAAGCAGGAAAAATACAGTCCCTTTGCCGGTACAGTGCCCATGGTGCTGCAGCTGGTAATGCTCATCGGTGTGATCGATGCGGTAAAGCGTGTCATGGGCGGCGGCGATTCAGCGCTGATAGCCATTCCCGTGCAAGCTGGTGGCTGGACGTATGTTATGCCCATAGCGGCAGGACTTGCGGCACTGGCATTGGGCGCAGCGCAAAATCGTTTTAACCCCTTGCAAAGAGAGCAGACCAAGCTGCAGCAGTGGACGACAAACGGCTTTTCTGTGGGCATTTCTTTGTTTTTGGGTTTCTATGTTTCCTTGGGTGTGGGCGCATACTGGATCTGCAGTAATTTGTTCAGCATTTTACAGCAGCTGCTGCTCAATTGCCTGCTGCCCCCAAAAAAGTACATTGATTATGATGCACTGCAGCAGAGTAAGCAAGCGCTATCAGGCATGGAAAGCCTTGGTGTAAAGGTATCCAAGGAGGATAAAAAACGGGAAAAGCAAGACTATAAACGGTTCTTTTCCGTTGCCAACAAGCATTTGGTGTTTTATTCGGAGAAAAGCGGCTTTTATAAGTATTTTAAGGACGTGATCGAATACCTGCTGGCACGATCCAACGTGATCATTCACTACGTGACTAATGACCCCAAGGATCAGATCTTTGACCTGGCAAAGCAGGAAAGCCGTATCCGTCCGTATTATATCGGCGAAAACCGGCTGATCACCCTGATGATGAAAATGGATGCGGATATGGTGGTAATGACTTGCCCTGATTTGGGCAATTACCATATCAAACGTAGCTATGTGCGCAAGGACGTGGAGTATGTGTATATGTTCCACTATCCGCTCAGTACCCATATGGTGCTGCACACCGGTGCGCTGGATCATTATGATACCATATTCTGCGTAGGCGATTTTCAGATTCCGGAGATCCGGGCGGCAGAACAGTTATACGGTTTGCCAGAAAAGAAACTGATCAGCGCCGGCTACGGTCAGCTGGAGCAGCTGCACCAAAGCTATCAGCAGATGTGCAAGACAAAACGCAGCCGTCCCAAGGTGCTGATCGCACCCTCCTGGCAGCCGGATAATATTTTGGACAGTTGTCTGGACAGTCTGCTATCGCAGCTATTAACAGGACAGTATGAGGTGGTAGTCAGACCCCACCCGGAGTATGTGAAGCGCTATGCCCCCAGAATGGATGCCATCGTCAATCGCTATCGTGAGCAGGATGTGAAGTTTGAACTGGATTTCTCCGGCAACAGTTCTATTTTTGATTCTGATATTCTGATTACAGACTGGTCGGGCACTGCCTACGAATTTTCCTTTGTGACGCTGAAGCCGTCGGCATTTATCGACACTGCCCCCAAGATCAATAACCCGGACTATGAAAAGCTGGGGATCCAGCCGCTGGAGTTTGCTTTGCGAGATCAGGTTGGCGTCCGGGTCGATCCCAGCGCGCTGGAAACGCTGCCGGATAAAATAGCTATGTTGCTGGAAAATGGCGGCGAGTTTGCGGAAAGAATTGAAAATATACGAGAAACCTATATTGCCAATTTTGGCAGTTCCGGCGCAGTGGGCGGCAAGTATATCCTTGGCCAACTGAAAGCCCGGCAGGAAAGAAAAAAGGAGAACTAATATGAATTTTTTGTACATTGACCCCTCTGTGATGACTTATACCGTGCAGATCGTTGCCGGTGTTGTAGTGGCGGCAGGCGCTGTGATCGGTGTTTTGTGGCGCAGAGCCAAGAAAAAGGTACAGGACAAGCTGGGCATTGACGAGAATGCCGGCAAGGAAGTGGAAGCGGACATCGTGGAGTTTGACGAGGACTAACAAAAAGCAGCGTACACATTGTGTACGCTGCTTTTTGTTAGGTAAGGTTTTGGTTGTTCTTGGCTTTCTTTTGCTGATCCATCCATACTTTCATGACGATGCTGTGGGGCAGCAGCTTTACCAGCCGCACCTGATTGCGCACCGGCAGTCCGTGGATAGACATTTCCTTTTTTGTCTTGTACAGGTCATGCAGACCGGTAGCAACAACATCCTTGGCTTCGTACAACCGGTTGAAGTATTGCACCCGGTTGCCGTTGGTCTGCATGGCATGCTGGAAAAACTCTGTCTTGACCCAGCCGGGATTCATTGCCATCATGCGGATGCCGGTAGACTTCAGCTCGGCATTCATAGCCCGGCAATAGCTGAGCACAAAGGCCTTGGTAGCGCCGTAGGTAGTGATATACGGTACGGGCTGGAAAGCAGAAAGGCTGTCCAGCTGCAGAATGTGACTGCCGGATTTCATATAAGGCAGTGTCAGCCGTGTCATAGCTACCAAAGCACGGCAGTTCAGGTCGATCATGCGCAGATCGTCCTCTACAGAAATATCGCCGAAGTCGCCGAATTTGCCAAAGCCGGCGGCATTGACCAGCAGAGCCACTTCAGGCTGCTCGGTTTCCAAAAGATTGCGGTAGGCAGAAAAACTTTCATCGTTGCACAGATCCAGACATACGGGACGGATAGGTGTCTGCACCTGACTGCGCAGCTGCTCCAGTGCAGCTTCCCGTCGGGCAATGACCCAGATCTCATCTACAGATACATATTGTCCTAATTGCAGCACAAATTCTTTGCCCATACCGGAGCTTGCGCCGGTTACAATAGCGATTTTCATGTGCGATCCTCCATATTAAAGAACTTTTTGGCGGCGGTCAGCAGATCCTCTTTGGTATTGGTTGCCAATTCGTCATGTACCAATCCCAGCAGGAATGTCATGCACTCGCCGATGTGAGGGCCGGGTTCCAATCCCAGCGCCAGTAGATCCTGACCGTTGATTGCCAGGTCCTTGGCGGACAGAGCAGAACCCTCTTGGCGGATCTCCTCCAAAAGCTGCTCCACCTCGTCGAAATAGGCGTAGTCCTCACCCTCCACACCTTTGGCGGTGTAGTCTGCCCGTTGCAAGGTCAGAAGCCGCCATACAGATTCCAAACCGAATTGGGCGATGCGATGGCGCAGGAGCTTTTTGTCCGGCTCCAGGGGAGTCATGTGATTTTCAATCAGGAATATTACTTGTGAACGAAGCACGTTGGATGCTTTCAGCCGCAGCAAAATAGCGTCTGCCAGCTTGCCGCCTTCCCGGGCATGACCGTAGAAATGACCACGACCGTTTTCGTCCTGGGTAAAGACAGTGGGTTTGCAAATATCGTGCAGCAGCGCAGCCAGCCGCAGGGATACCTCCGGGGGGACGGATGCTACCACGTGAGCGGTGTGGGTATACACGTCATATGCGTGGTGGGGACTATGCTGCTGGAAGCCTACACAAGACGCCAGCTCCGGAATCACTTGCGTAAAGATCGGCGCAAAGCGGATCATATCCTCTGCTTTTACATAGGGCAGCAGTTTGCACAATTCGGAAAATACACGTTCCCGGGACAGCTTGTCCAGCAGGGGAGCCTGACTGAGCATGGCGCTGAGGGTATTCTCATCCGGTGTCAGACCCAAGCGGACAGTAAAACGCACACCGCGCAAAATTCGCAGAGGGTCTTCGCTGAACCGAACAACGGGGTCGCCGACAGCACGGAGAATTTTATTTTTCAGATCCTCTTGTCCGCCCCACTGGTCGATATATCCCTCGTCGGGACTATATGCCATAGCGTTGATGGTAAAATCACGACGGGCAAGGTCGCCGTCTATGGTCGCCACAAATTCTACCCAATCCGGACGGCGGCTGTCGGAGTAGCCACCCTCTGTACGGAACGTGGTGATCTCAAAGACTTCTCTGCCGATGATCACACCAACAGTGCCGTGTTTTTCGCCGTTCTGTACCAGCTCGTGGCGGGAGAAAGCCTGCGCAGTCTGCTCCGGGCTGGCGGAGGTGCAGATGTCATAATCGGCAGGGGTTTGTCCCAACAGAGCGTCCCGCACGCAGCCGCCTACAGCGTAGGCGCTGTGACCGGCTTGCTTCAGGGTGTTGATGCAGTACAGCACTTCCCGGGGCAGATACATGGAGGGAATGGCGCTTTCTGCCGGAACGGCGCAGTGGCTTGTAGCCGTGCAGATAGCAAGGCAGGCATAAAATACCGGGTTATCGTTGCACAGCGCAAGAATGCAGAAAAATTGTGCGCAGCAATTGCAGACGGTGTACATTCTCCGGCTTCCGTTGCCGGCATCCAGCATGGCATAGTAATATGTCCGCAGCATGAGGAAAACAGATGCCAGCAGCGGTGCGGCATAAATTTGCACTTGCGTTTCGGAGATCCACATACGATACTGGCAGATCAGATGGAGCATGAAATAAACGGTGATGCCGGTATGGAATATGGGATGGGGGCGAGTGCCACGGAGTCTGGAAAAGGCAAGGAAGCAAAAACTTCCGGCAGCTACTACGCCAAAAATACAGCACAGCAGGGAAATGGTATCCGGTGTGCCGGTCACGATCTCGTAGATGGCGGTTGCCAGGATGCCGGCGGCGGCAGCCAGATCGCCGATCGCAGCCGGGACAGAGGCAGGGAACAGCTGCTTATAAGGACAGTTGTTTTGTATCCTGGCGGTGGCGATCAACAGCGCAGCCACCGTTAAAACAGACAATATGATCATGCACAGATTGGCGGGGTGGTATGTCATCAGCAGACCCTTTGCGTCAAATCCGGTGGAAAATAGCCACATCCCCAAGCCAAAACCGACAGCGCCGGTGGCAATGGTAAACCATGGCAAATGCTTCGGTTGCAGCGGTAATTTCATAGATATTCTCTCCTAAATCATATATTGCTACTATTATAACAACTACGCAGGCTAATTTCCAGTGTTTTTGGAAAATTTAGACTTGTTTCCTATGTGTTTCGTGAGTATAATAATTGGAGTATTGTAACTTGGAAAAATGTGGAGGAAAAGGTTATGCTGATAGGAATTGTTTCCGGTATCTCTGCCGGCGCAGGCATCTGGGTCTGCGCAGCCGCCGGCGCATTTGTGGGTTTCCACTGGCTGTGGCTGTTGCCACTTTGTTTCGTGGTGTGTTTTGCGCTGATGGCAGGTCTTTGGTTTTTGATGATGCTGGTAATGGCGAAAGCTGTGGATATGGATAAACCCCAGGAAAAAGACGATCCGTTTTACCGCTGGGTCATCCGGCTGACCATTGATGCACTGGTGACAGTGCTGCAGATCAACATTGATACTGCGGGGTTGGAGATGATTCCCAAGGACGGCAGATTCCTGCTGGTATGCAACCACCTGCACGATACCGACCCGGTGGTGCTGATGTGGGCATTCCGCAACAGCCAGCTGGCATTTATCTCCAAGCGGGAAGTAAATGATATGTTTATGGTCGGCCCGTTTTTGCATAAGCTGCTGGGTCAGGCCATTAACCGGGAGAATGACCGTGAGGCGCTGAAAACCATTTTGAATTGCATCCGCCTGATCAAAGAGGATACGGCATCGGTTGCCGTATTCCCCGAGGGCTATGTGAGCAAGGAACATCAGCTGCATCCTTTCCGCAGCGGTGTGTTCAAGATCGCCCAAAAGGCGCAAGTGCCCATCGTGGTCTGCACTTTGCGTAATACCCATCATATCTATAAAAATATGCCCAAGCTGAAGCCTACGAATGTGACGTTGCACCTGGTAGGTGTGATCCCGGCGGAGGAGATCGCCGATGTAACAGCGGTGGACGTGGGCAACCGTGCTTACGAGATGATGGCGCAGGATCTGGGCGCAGAACTGGTATGGCCCGTGCCGGAAGAAAATACTTGATTTACAGACTAATTTTTGTATAATATAGGGAAAAGCCGATATTGGGAGGATCAACCATGAAAAACAGCGAAAAAACATTAGATATGATCGTAAACCTTTGCAAAAACAGAGGTTTTGTGTATGCCGGTTCTGAAATCTACGGCGGTCTGGCAAACTCCTGGGACTACGGCCCTCTGGGTGTGGAGTTCAAGAACAATGTGAAGAAGGCATGGATGAAGAAGTTTGTGCAGGAATCTCCCTACAATGTAGGTTTGGATGCTGCTATCATCATGAACCCCACCACTTGGGTCACCACCGGTCACGTAGGATCTTTCTCTGACCCCCTGGTGGACTGCAAGGGCTGCGGCGCACGGCATCGTGCGGATAAGCTGATCGAGGAGTCCGAGTCCGGTAAGGGTGTGAACGTGGATGCCATGAACACCACCGAGATGAGCGATTTTATTGCCGAGCATGAGGATGTTGTCTGCCCCAACTGCGGCAAGCATCATTTTACATCCATCCGTAACTTCAACCTGATGTTCCAGACAAAGATCGGTGTTACCGAGGATTCTTCCTCTATCGCATATCTGCGTCCGGAAACCGCTCAGGGCATTTTCGTAAACTTCTCCAATATTCAGCGTACCACCCGTAAAAAGCTGCCCTTCGGTGTTTGCCAGGTTGGCAAGGCATTCCGTAACGAAATCACTCCCGGCAACTTCACTTTCCGTACCCGTGAGTTCGAGCAGATGGAGTGCGAATTTTTCTGCAAGCCCGGCACGGACTTGGAGTGGTTTGCATACTGGAAGGATTTCTGCAAGAACTGGCTGATCTCCCTGGGCATCAAGGAGGAGAGCCTGCGTCTGCGTGACCATGAGCCTGCAGAGCTGGCATTCTATTCCCGTGCCACTACCGATATTGAGTATCAGTTCCCCTTCGGCTCCGGCTGGGGCGAATTGTGGGGCATCGCTGACCGTACCGACTACGACCTGGGTCGCCATCAGGAGGCATCCGGTAAGGCACTGGATTACTACGACCAGGAAGCCCACGAGCATTACATTCCCTATGTCATCGAGCCCTCTCTGGGCTGTGACCGTGTGGCGCTGGCATTCTTGTGTGAAGCTTACGACGAGGAAGTTGTGGGTCAGGACAAGAGCGGCAAGGACGATATCCGTACTGTGCTGCATCTGCACCCGGCGCTGGCACCTTTCAAGGCTGCTGTGCTGCCCTTGAGTAAGAAGCTGGCTCCCAAGGCAGAGGAGATCTACCACGAGCTGCAGAAGTACTTCATGGTGGACTATGACGATGCCGGCTCTATCGGCAAGCGTTACCGCCGTGAGGACGAGATCGGCACACCTTTGTGCATCACTGTGGACTTCCAGACTGTGGGTGACGAAACCACTGAGGCTGACAACTGTGTTACCGTCCGTGACCGTGACACCATGGAGCAGGTGCGTATTCCCATCAGCGAGTTGAAAAACTACATCGAGGAAAAGTGCAGATTCTAAAATAACAACCAACCGCCCCGAAAGTTCGGGGCGGTTGCATTTTTAGAAAAGGTGTGCTATAATGCAAAAAACTTTGTTCCCGAAGGGGTGAATGGATATGAGAACATTCCAAAAATCGGATAAACTGGAGCATGTACTGTATGACGTGCGTGGCCCGGTAGTGGACGAAGCTGCCCGGATGGAGGAGCGAGGCCTAAAAATCCTCAAGCTGAACATCGGCAACCCGGCGCCCTTTGGCTTCAGCGCACCGGAAGAAGTTATTCAGGATATGCGGGATAATATCGTGGATTCTCAGGGTTATTCTGATTCCCGTGGCATTTTTTCTGCCCGTAAGGCGATCATGCAGTATGCCCAGATCAAGAAAATCCCCAACGTCACCATGAAAGATGTATTCACCGGCAACGGCGCCAGCGAGCTGATCCAGCTTTCTCTGAACGCACTGCTCAATCACGGCGACGAAGTGCTGATCCCCAGTCCGGATTATCCTCTGTGGACAGCTTGTACCAACCTGGCAGGCGGCACGGCGGTGCATTATATCTGCGACGAAAGCTCCGATTGGTTTCCCGATATTGCGGATATTGAGAGCAAGGTCACTCCCAAGACCAAGGCCATCGTGGTGATCAATCCCAATAACCCCACCGGCGCGCTGTATCCCAAGGAGCTGCTGGAGCAACTTGTGGATGTTGCCCGTCGGCATGAGCTGATTATATTCTCCGATGAGATGTATGACCGGCTGGTCTTTGACGGTGAGCAGCATATCTCCACCGCTTCCTTGGCACCGGATCTGTTCTGCGTTACATTCAGTGGCTTGAGCAAGTCCCACATGGCTTGCGGCTTCCGTGTGGGTTGGATGATCCTCAGCGGTGACAAATCTCTGGCGCAGGACTATATTGCCGGCATCAACATGCTGTCGAATATGCGTCTTTGTTCCAATGTGCCCGGACAGTCCATTATTCAGACTGCGTTGGGCGGCTATCAGAGCGTCAATGAGTATATTGTGCCCGGAGGTCGTGTCTACGAGCAGCGTGAGTATATTTACAAGGCAATCAACGATATTCCCGGACTGAGCGTGGTAAAGCCCAAGGCGGCATTCTACCTGTTCCCCAAGATCGACACCAAAAAATTCAACATTTTGGATGACCAGCAGTTTGCGCTGGACTTCCTGCGTGAAAAGCGTGTGCTGATCGTGCCGGGCAGTGGCTTCAACTGGAAGCAGCCGGATCACTTCCGGCTGGTGTATTTACCCCGGATCGAGGTTTTGTCTGAGGCCACCGATAAGCTGGCAGATTTCCTCAGCACCTATCGTCAGGGCGCAATCAAATAATAAAAAGCGGACAGATGTTCTGTCCGCTTTTTGTATTATAAGCAATTTCTTGAATAAACCATAAGGAAAATGTATTTCCCAGCCGATATGACGCTGTGGTAAAATATTACTGAAAATCTGCGGGCAGCTGTTGCTGCATATCCGGGTGCAGTTCCCAGAAGTTTTCCTGGGTACATACATCGGTGATCAGCTGGATATATTCCTTGACCAAGGGCATATGTTCCATGCTTGCCGGAGCGATCCATGCCACGTTCATAATAAAGGGTGACTGGCGATCCAGCAGCTTCAGATTCCGGAGCTTATGGGGGCCGGGGATATTCTTGTACACAATGTCATTGGTAAAGCCCAGGCAGTAGCAATCGGTGAATTCCAGCATTTCATACAACGCAGACTGGTCGGTGACCAGCACACGCAGATTCTCGTTTTCGGCAGACTGCAGATCGGCGTGCAGGAACACTGAGCGAAAATAGTCTTTTGCGGCGGTCTGATCGTGGGCCAGCATAGTGTACTTTTCAAGCTCCTTCAGAGAAATCTCCGTTATATCAGTGTGGTACAGTGGATGACCAGCACCGATGATAACGTTGATCGGGGTTTGATATATGGTCTTATAATTCAGCTGCCTGCGCTGCATTCTCTTGCGGAATGTTTTTTCATCCTCCGCCCGGAAATAGACAAGACCTACATCGCAAACGCCTTCGGAGACCCAGCTGATGCAATCACGGGTGACACCGTTGCGTATTACAAACCGGGTGCCGTTGGGCTTATACTTATTGACCAGCATTGCCAAAACGATGCCGGAGAAACGGAAATAATCCGAGGCCACAAACAAGCTCTGGAAAACAGGGGAGGGGTTACCCTTGCAGAGGTTCTCCAGGGAGTTGACATGATCCAAAATACGCTTGGCATAGATCAGAAAGCTATTGCCCATTTCTGTCAGCTCAACACCTTTGCGGTTGCGGACAAATAGCTCCACACCCAGTTCGGTCTCCAACTGCTTGATGGAGGAGGAAAGACCGGGCTGGGAGATCAGAAGATTGCTGGCAGCTTTGCTGATAGATTGGGTGTTGGCCACTTCCAAAACGTATGTCAGTTGTTCTAATTTCATCGTTTGTATCTCCTTTTGTGGTATTTGTTTGTATTATACAACAGACAGTTGCATAAATAAAGTAAATTTTAAAGAATTTTGTGAGAGGTGTTTTTTATGAAGAAAATTCTTTGTATCGCACTGGTTGTGATGATGACCCTGAGCCTTTGTGCTTGCAGCGCTGCCGGTGACAAGAAAGCAGATGGTTTGCAGGTAGGCTATGCCCGTGAGAAGCTGGATACCAGTCTGCCCATTCCGCTGGATGGCTACGGCAATAGTGAAAAGCGTATTTCCACCGGCACGCTGGATCCTCTGTGCGTTACCTGTGTGGCGTTTAAGGAGGGTGAGGAGACGGTGCTGCTGATTACTGTGGACCAGCTTTCCCAGAAGGGCGCGCTGGTTTCTCAGGCAAGATCCGATATTTCCTCCGCCACCGGCATTCCGGAAAATAAAATTATGATCAGCTTTACCCACTCTCACTCGACTCCCGATGTAAATGGCTCCGGCGAAGGTCTGGCGAAGTATATGGAATCCTACTGGATCGGTGTATCGAAAGCTGCCGAGGATGCCATTGCGGATATGGCGCCTGCCAAGCTTTACTATACCAAGACCGAGACAGAGAACCTGAACTTTGTCCGGCACTATATTATGAACGATGGTACGATCGCCGGCTCCAACTTCGGCAGCAAGGACAGCGGCTACAAGGATCACGCTACCTTCAATGACCCGGATATGCTGCTGATGAAGATTGAACGGGAAGAGAAGAAGGATATTCTGATGATGAACTGGGGCGCCCACCCCTGCCTTACCGGCGGTATGAGCGAGACATATATTTCCGCTGACTTTGTCGGTTCCTGCCGGGTAGCGGTAGAGCGTGACAGCGATATGCTCTTTGCTTTCTATAACGGCGCTGCGGGCAACCAGAATTGCGGTACCCATGTGCCCGGCGAGGAGGAACACACCAATTATATTGAGCATGGCGAATTGCTGTGTAAGACCGCGCTGGAAGCACTGGATGATATGCAGCCTCTGGAAGGTACGGCTATCAAGACGCAGCAGGTGTTCTTTGAAGCCAATGTCTGCCATGAGGATGAGGATAAGGGAAAGGAAGCTGCTCAAGTCCAGGCAATCTGGGAAACCACCAAGGACAGAGCCGCCGCTAACGCGCTGGCAGTGCAGCTTGGCCTGACCTCTGTGTACCACGCCAATGCGGTTCTGGGTCGTCCCAACCGTCCCCAGACAAGGAAGATGGAGCTGGATGTGATATCCATCGGCAACTGGGGCATTGTGTTCGCTCCCTACGAGATGTTTACCAACAACAGTAGATACATCAAGGATAATTCACCCTTTGATATTACTATGATATTCACCTTGTCCAACGAGAATTACTATTATATTCCCACTGTGGAAGCTTTTGAGTATGGCTGCTATGAAAGCTATGTTGCCTACTTCGGCAGAGGCGAGGCGGAAAGAACTGCCGATCAGATCCTGACTATGTTGAAGGATCTGAAGGAGGCGTAATATGCAGATCCAAAATAAAGTCGCTATCGTTACCGGCGGCGCGTCCGGTTTAGGCAAAGCCACAGCCGCAGCGCTGGTGGAAGCCGGCGCCAAGGTAATGATCTGGGATATGAACGAGGAAAAGGGCGCAGAGGTTGCTGCCCAGCTGGGTGAAAATGCCCGATTTCAAAAGGTCAATGTCACCGACGAGGCTGCCGTAGAGGCAGCCATCGCCCAGGTGGTGGAAGTGTTCGGCGGCCTGCATATTGTAGGCAATATTGCCGGTATCGCCCGCCCTAAGCTGGTGATCGGCAAGGACGGTCCTTCTGCACTAAAGGACTTTACGGATGTGGTGGAAGTAGATCTCATCGCGCCTTATAACATTATGCGTCTGGCGGCCTGGGCTATGGCAAAACAGGAGCAGGTGAACGAAGACGGTGAGCGGGGTGTGATCATCAATACATCTTCCATTGCGGCCTACCACGGTCAAAAGGGTCAGCAGTCCTATGCAGCCGCCAAGGGTGGTCTGAATTCTATGGCGCTGCCCAGCGCAAGAGGCCTTGCCCGGAACGGAATCCGGGTGGCAGGCATAGCCCCCGGCCTGTTTGAAACACCGATCTACGGCGCAGGCGGTCCGCTGGTGGACGCTCTGCTGGAGCAGACCGTATTCCCCAAGCGCTTTGGCAAGCCGGAGGAATTCGCAAGTCTGTTCCTGGAAATGGTACGGAATCCTATGATTAACGGTGACACCTTCCGCCTGGATGGCGCGGTGCGCTTCTGATACAGAAAGGAAGGACAAAAATGAGAGAGGTTGTACTTGTTGACGGTATGCGTACCGCTTTTGGCAAACGTGGCGGCAGCCTAAAGGGCTTTAGCGGCAGCCAGCTGGCAATCCTGGTTGCCAAAGGCTTGCTGGAAAAGACCCAACTGCTGGAGCGTGGCGCAAAGCCGGATACCATTATGTGCGGCTCGGCGTTGATCGACAGTGGGTCACTGACCCCGGCCCGATATGTGGCGCTGGGTCTTGGTCTGGAGGATACGGCAGGCATTACTGTGGAAATGCAGTGCGGCACATCGATTGCCGCAGTGAACAGTGCGGCAATGCGTATTCTTGCCGGATGCTCCGATATTGTCCTTGCCGGCGGTTTTGAATCCCATAGCCGCCCGGTTGCCAACTATGCTACTTGGGTAGAGCCATACAAGGGCTTTGGCCCAAAACAGGTGTGGCCTATGCTCTGTCCCCAAAAGGAGCAGAATGTTACTATGCCGGAGTTTGCGGATCTGATGGCGCAGCGCTGGGAGATCAGCCGGCAGGCTTGTGATGAGTTTGCTTTGAGAAGTCAGGCTCGTGCCGCCAGTGCCGTGGCAAAGGGTTACTTCAAGGATGAGATCGTTCCCATAGAAGTGCCGGGGGATAAGAAAAATCCCGGTTTTGTATTCGATACCGACGAACATCTGCGTCCCAATGTGACCATGGAGGATTTGAAAAAGCTCCGTCCCGTTCGTGGCGGTGACAATGTTACCACTGCAGGTAATGCCTCCGGTCTGAATGACGGCGCATCTTTCATTCTGATGATGACCGCCGAAAAGGCAAAGGAGCTGGGATATGAGCCCTTTGCCCGGTGGGTGACTTGCGGCGATGTGGGTGTGGATCCCCGTTATACCGGCATTGGCGCAGCGTATTCTAATTTGATTGCGCTGAAGCGTGCCGGCTTGCAGATGGCAGATGTGGATGTCTGGGAGTGTAATGAGGCCTTTGCCGCTCAGAATCTGGGCGTTATCAAGGAAATGGAGATTTGTTCCGGCGAAAAGATTGACATGGAGAAATGGAATCCCAACGGCGGCGCTATTGCCTTCGGTCATCCCAACGGCGCATCCGGCACTCGTATCGGCATTTTCTGTATGAAAGAGCTGGAGCGCAGAGGCGGTCGTTACGGTTGCTTCTCCTCTTGCTGTGGCGGCGGTCAGGGAACTTCTGCCATTATCGAAAATCTGCGTGTGTGATACCATCAAAAACCCACCCGGGAGCGCCGGGTGGGTTTTTGTTTTGGTGAAATTTGGAGCAAATTGCCGATTGATAAGTTTTGACGGATATGCTATACTATATAAAACAGAAACTTTTGGAGGGATCACAATGAGCAGAGCTGACGAAATCTATCGCGCAACGTGCCTGGATATTCTGGAAAACGGTTTTTATGACACCGATCTGGATGTGCGCCCTAAGTGGCCGGACGGCACGCCTGCCCACACTGTCAAGAAATTTGGCGTGGTCAATCGCTATGATCTGCGTGAGGAATTTCCCATTATGACCTTGCGCCGTACATACTGGAAAAGCGCACTGGACGAGCTGCTGTGGATCTGGCAGAAAAAGTCCAACCGTGTCTGCGACCTGGGCAGCCATGTCTGGGACGAATGGGCAGGCGAGGACGGCACCATCGGCAAGGCTTACGGCTATCAGCTGGGTGTGAAGTACCAGTTCAACAACGGCCAGGAGCCTATGGATCAGGTGGATCGTGTGATCTACGATCTGAAGAACAATCCGGCTTCCCGTCGTATTTTGACCAATATCTACAACTTCCAGGATCTGCATGAGATGAATCTGTATCCTTGTGCTTACTCCATGACCTTCAATGTGTCCGGCAATACCCTGAACGGTATTTTGAATCAGCGTTCTCAGGATATGCTGGCTGCCAACAACTGGAATGTATGTCAGTACTCTATGCTGCTGATGATGATGGCGCAGGCTTGCGGCTATGAGGCAGGCGAACTGGTACATGTGATTGCAGACTGCCATATCTATGATCGCCATATTCCCATGGTCAAGGCTATGCTGGAAAATGAGGGCTATGCTGCGCCTAAGGTCACATTGGATAAGAGTATCGATGACTTCTATAAGTTTACCAAGGACAGCTTCAAGGTAGAGGACTACCAGTTCCATCCCTTTGATTTTGAGATCCCCATGGCGATCTGAGGTAAGTTATGGAATTGATCGTTGCAGTTTATGATGATTGGGGTATCGGTAAGAACGGAACCCAGCCGGTGGCGCTGTCTGCGGACAGAAAGTTTTTCCGGGAGACTACCCGGGGCGCTATGGTCATCGTCGGTCGTCGCACCATCGAGGATTTCCCCGGTCAGCAGCCTTTGCCCGGACGGGTAAATGTGGCATTGACCCGCAATGGCGGTGAGATTCCCGGTTTTACGGTCTGCAACAGCCCCGAGGCGGCAGCAGAACTGGCAAAGACTGCCCAGCGTGCTATGGTCATCGGCGGCGGCAGTATCTATCGCCAAATGCTGCAGTATTGCGACACAGCTTATGTGACCAAGGTGCATTGCCAGCCGGAGTCTGACACATTTTTCCATAATTTGGATACGGATCCTGCGTGGACGATGGAGCAAGTGCTTCAGTCCGGAGAGGAAAACGGCATCCGCTACGAAATGTGTCTGTATCGCAGAAAATAACCAAACAGCCAAAGGTGAATGCCTTTGGCTGTTCATAATAGGAAGTTTTAAGATGAGAAAGAAAGCCTTCAGGCGAAGAAGAAACAAAACCAATCATAAACTGTGGATCGTTGTACTTGCTATCGTTTTGTGTTGTGTTGTGTTTGCCTTGCCAAAGAAAGAACAACCGGCGCAGATCATTACAATTACACCGGCAGATGATGTATCGGTCACGGTGGAGTACGGCGGAGATTATATAGATCCCGGCGCCACGGCGGTGTATACTTGCGATACGGAAGTGGTGGAACTGTCCGTACAGGTCAAAAACTATGTCAACATGGAAAAGACCGGCAGCTATCTGGTGAAGTATACCGCAGAGCATGATGGCGTGATCGGCACGGCCTATCGCCGTGTTGATGTAATAGATACAGTTGCGCCGGAGATCGCCCTGGTTGCCGATCCAAACCTGGTCATTACCACGGAGAACCCTTATGTAGAAGAAGGTTTTACCGCTTTTGACAATTATGACGGCGATATTACCCATAAGGTGAAGTGGCGGCGCACAGAGGAGAATATATACTACACGGTGACGGATGCCGCCGGTAATTCCACAACGGTGGAACGCTGGATCGCAGCGGCAGATACTACTGCGCCGGTGCTGACGCTTTTGGGCGGCGCAGATTACTATGCACCGGCAGGTGTGGAATTTGCAGATCCGGGCTGGACGGCTTTGGACAACCGTGACGGTGATGTTGCCGGCAGGGTAACGGTGGAAGGTGAGATTGATATATTCACCTATGATACATACACCCTGACCTATACGGTAACGGATAATGCCGGAAATGTAAGTACGGCAGTTCGCAATGTAACGGTAGAACCGCAAACGGCGCCGGAGGAGATCGTTCCGGAACAAAAGACGATCTATCTGACCTTTGATGACGGCCCCGGACCTTATACGGAACGGCTGCTGGACATTCTAGAGGAGAAAAATGTGAAGGCTACATTTTTCATTGTTGGCACCGGTTACAGAGATGTGGTCAAGCGCATGGCAGATGAGGGGCATGCCATTGGTATTCACAGCACCACTCACAAGTTTAACCAGATCTACAGAAACGATCAGGCGTTTTTGGACGATCTTTATAACATGCGCAATTTTATTCGGGAAGTTACCGGACAGACACCTACTCTGATGCGTTTTCCCGGTGGCAGCTCCAATACTGCCAGCCGCAACTACAGCCGTAAGATCATGACTCGGCTGACACAAAAGGTAGTGGAGTACGGATTCCAGTATTTTGACTGGAATGTAGACAGTGATGATGCCGGCAGCGCAGATGCGCCTTATCAGGTGTTTGCCAATGTGGTGGATGGTGTACAAGGAAAGCAGGCGGCTGTGGTACTGATGCACGATATTAAAGATTACACGGTAGATGCCATCGAGCGAATCATTAACTGGGGCGTTGCCAACGGTTATACCTTTGCGGCGCTGACACCCAACAGTCCCGGTTGTCACCACCCGGTCAATAATTAAAAAAGCACCCGGAGCATATTTGCTCCGGGTGCTTTTTATTGTACATGTTCGTGATTGTTGATATGATCCTCGCAGTAGCAGAAGTAACCGTTGCATCGTGAGCAATAACGGAATTCCAGCTCCGGGTTCGATACATCTGTGCGTCCGCAAACAGTGCAGCGGTGGGTGTAGGCAGGACGCTCCTTGGCAGGCGCTGTGTGGAAATAAATGGGTTGCGCCTGGCTGGTTTTTTCAGTTTTGCGCAAAGGCTTGGAAAATTTGGCTCGCCAGGTGGCGGGGATGATGTTTTTGACATCTGCGCCAAAAAACAGGAAATAGTTGGCAAGAGAAACCAGCGGGAATAAACATCCGGGCAGTGTGCCGCCGATCACACCCATAAAGATCAGCGCCAGATCAAGCAGCGCCAAAATCCATGCCTTTACGGGAATAATGAAAAACAGCAGGAAGTGGGCGTTGGGGTAAAGGGTGGAGAAGCTCAGCAGCAAGCTTAAATTCAGATAGTAGGGGTCAGCTGCGCCGCCAAAGATCATACAAAACAGATCCATCAGAACGATGCCGGTGAGATAGAACAGATTGAAACGGAACGTACCCCAGGTTTGTTCGATTGCCCGTCCCAGAGAAAAATAACACAGCGAGCTAATCAGCACCATTAAAATGCTGCCATATTGAAATGCGCCGGTAAAGACAAAGGTCAAAAGCCGCCAAACCTGACCCTGCAGGATCAACTCCCGGTTAAAGCAAAGGGCATAGTAGAGGGTGTAACTGCTGTCAAACATGCTCATGAGATAAACGATGGCATTGGCCAGCATGACAAACAGCATCAAATTGGGGATTCCCTTATAGCGGTTTCGATAACAGAAGCGTTCGAATTTTTGGCGTAGTTTTTTCACGTATTTCAACTCCAATTCAGATTGTTGTTATGATACCAGTTTTTTGTGGAAATGTCTATAACCGAAATATGAACTTTTCGGCCAAAGCCCCAAAAATCTATTGACAACTGACAAAAAAAGTGTAAAATAAACAGGAACTGCATACTAGCCTTATCAAGAGCGGTGGAGGGAACGGCCCGATGAAACCCGGCAACCTACGAAAGTGTGGTGCCAAATCCGGCGGCAACGAAAGATGAGGATTCGATAGAGCACACATCGAGTCCTACGATGTGTGCGGATTTTTTTGTGAAAGGACAAATACAATGGAAAAGAGATTATTTACATCTGAATGTGTGACCTGCGGTCACCCTGACAAGGTGGCGGATGCCATTTCTGATGCGATTCTGGACGCATGCCTTGCCCAGGATCCCAACTCCCGTGTGGCATGCGAGGTCATGGTCACTACCGATTTCTGTGTGATCTGCGGTGAGATCACCACCCAGGCGCAGGTGGATTATGCTGCCGTTGCCCGTGAGGTGATCGCTTCTATCGGCTATATCTATCCGGAAACCGGCTTTTGCGCCGATACGGTGGAAGTGGTCTGCAAGGTGCATACCCAGTCTGCGGATATTGCTATGGGCACCAATGATGAAGTGGGCGGCGCAGGCGATCAGGGTATGATGTTCGGCGGTGCTTGCACCCAGACTCCGGAACTGATGCCCTTGCCGGCAGCGCTGGCAAGAGCGCTTAGCAACCGTCTGACCCAGTGCGTACAGAGCAACGATCTGCTCCGTCCCGACGGCAAGACCCAGGTGTCTGTGGAGTTCGATCAGCAGGGCAATGTGGTGGGCATCGACACGGTGGTGGTTTCCATCATGCACACCGAGGATTTTGAGATCGAGCAGCTGCGGCTGTATGTCCGGGAGGGTGTGATCGCTCCCGTGCTGAAGCAGTATGGCTTTGATATTGCGGATGTGGCGCATATTCACATCAATCCCACCGGTAAATTTGTGATCGGCGGCCCTGACGGCGATACCGGTCTGACCGGTCGTAAGATCATTGTGGATACCTACGGCGGCTACTTCTCCCACGGCGGCGGCGCATTTTCCGGCAAAGACCCCACCAAGGTGGATCGTTCCGGCGCATACATAGCACGCTATATGGCAAAGAATCTGGTGGCTGCCGGTTTGGCAGAGCAGGCGCAGGTGCAGTTGGCATACGCCATCGGTGTTGCTGAGCCGGTTTCTGTCCGTGTGGACAGCTATGGCACGGGCAAATTGCCGGATGAGGAGCTGACCGCACTGCTGCGCAAGACTTGCGATCTGACCCCTGCGGGTATTATCCGCACCTTGGATCTGCGCCGGCCTATTTACGGCAAGACCGCCCGGGAAGGTCATTTTGGCGTGGCAGACCGTCCTTGGGAATCTACAGATCTTGCCCAGAAGCTGCTGCAGCTGGTAAAGGGTTAATTTGCCATTGCGGTGGCATTGACATTCTGCCTGTGCAGCGATATACTAAATGTGTGAGATAACACGATATTTGACGGAATTGAGATGAAATGATATGAAAAAGTCAATTATTTGGAATATTTTGTTTGGCTTTGTGCTGGCTTTGCAGCTGGCAGCTGAGGCGCTGACTGCCGCAATTGTTCTGCGGCTGAATATGCTGCCGGATAAATATGTTACCGTGATGATGCTGGCACTTTTCCTGCTGGCTGCGCTGACCGCCGTCTTGCTTTTTGTGCCTTTTGGCAAAAAGCCGGTAGGCACAGTCCGTCGAATCATTGCCTGCATCCTGGCACTGTTGGTAGTTTGCGGCTGTGCGCTGGTTTCCAAGCTGTGCGCCGATGCATATCGCACCATGAATGCAGTTACAACTCCGGTGGAGCAGACCGACGTTCGGAATATGTATGTGCTGGTACGTGTGGATGATCCTGCGCAGTCCCTTGGGGATACTGCCGGTTATACATACGCATCTGTGGAAAATCACGATACGGAGTACACCCAAACCATTCTGGATATGGTAAAGGAGCAGACCGGCTCTGAAAACACCATGAACCATTATACCACAGTTGCGCAGGTGGTAGACAGCCTTTTGAATGAGGAATCCCAGGCTGTGATCCTCAACGGCGCAAGCATTGCGCTGCTTGTGGAGGAAGAGGATTATGAGGATCTGTGGGAGAAGGCGAGAATTCTCTATACTGTACCTATGTCTACATTGGAAGAAACAGAGCCTACCACCGAGCCCACCACTGAGCCGGAGGGCGATGTGACCAATTCTCCCTTTGTGATATATGTCAGTGGTTCCGATACCCGCAGTAAGTATTTGTCCACCAGCAGAAGTGACGTGAACATTCTGGTGATCGTCAATCCGGTGACAAAGCAGGTGCTGCTGCTGAACACGCCCCGTGATTACTATATTCCCAATCCGGCAGGCAACGGTGCGCTGGATAAGCTGACCCACTGTGGCAATTATGGCATTGACTGCTCGGTGGAGGCTTTGGAAGGTTTGTACGGCATGCAGATCGATTACTATGCCCAGATCAACTTCACCGGTTTTGAGACATTGATCGATGCAGTGGATGGCATTACCATTTATTCAGATCAGGAGTTCCAGGCTCGCCGTACTTATATTGAAAAGGGTGAAAACTACCTCAACGGAACCCAAGCACTTGATCTTTGTCGTGAGCGTTACAATGTGTCCGGCGGCGATAATGGCAGAGGCAAAAATCAGATGAAGGTCATTAAGGCGCTGATTGAAAAACTCACTTCCGGCACCACCATTATTTCCAATTACTCCAGTATTCTCAAGAGCCTGGAGGGCATGTTTAAGACCAACATGACCATGGATGAGATCAGCATGCTGGTAAAAATGCAGCTGGAGGATATGGCGCAGTGGGATATCAGATCCTTTGCGGTTACCGGCAGCGGTGATTACGATATCACATATTCCTGGCCCGGTCAGAGTTTGTATGTTATGAAACCCCATGAAAATGTGGTGGAGCATGCAAGCAAGCTGATCCAGCGTGTAATGGCTGGCGAAGCGCTGACCAACGATGATATGACAGTCCCGGCGCAATAAATATATAAAAGGACGGTGTTGCCCAACACCGTCCTTTTTATATTTTCTTTGCAATTTGGCAAGAATGTGCTATGATAACAAAAATACGCATTGGAGGGGTTCCATGCCAGAATATGTCCGAATTGCCTGCGCTGTACCGTCTGTGCAGGTGGCAAATGTAAAAAAGAATACGGAAAACATCTGCGCCTATATTGCCAAGGCGGCTGCTCAGGGCGTTAATGTGCTGGTGTTTCCGGAACTGGCGATTACCGGCTATAGCTGTGCGGATCTGTTTTTTCAGCAGCTTTTGCAGGAGGCGGCGCTGTCCGGCTTGGGTAAGATTGTGATCTGTAGCAAGGAAAATCCCAGTGTGACTGTGATAGTTGGTTTGCCGCTTTCTTTGGGCAGCCAGCTTTATAATTGCGCTGCGGTTGTCAAAAATGGTAGGATTTTGGGTATCGTACCGAAAACCCATATTCCCAATGATAACGGCTTCCAAGAGAAACGCTGGTTTACATCCAGCGCGAATCTTGATGATACAGTTCTGACAGCAGGGGAGTTGGGCGTAAATGGCGATTATACCGTTTCTGTGAGACCCGGCGTTGTGTTTGATATTGATGGCGTGAAGCTAGGCGTGGAGATCTGTCAGGATCTTTGGGAAAATACATCTTCTGACATGATAAAGAACGGGGCGCAGCTTATTGTCAATCCGGCGGCATCCAATGAATTGGCTGGCAAGCGAGCAGACCGGATAAATCTGATCTGCCGTCAGTCTGCGCTGGGTTGCTGCTATGCGTTCTGCTCTGCCGGCTGCACAGAGTCTACGCAGGATCTGGTGTTTTCCGGTCATAGCGTTATTGCGCTGAACGGTCAGATCGTCGCGCAGAATGAAAAGTTGGCGGATACGGATTATCTGCTTGTGACGGATGTGGAGCTTGCTGCCATTCATAGTGGTGACGTTCAGCAGGAAGCGCAGATGAAGACCCTGCCGAAATTGCCTTTTGTGCCGGAAAAGATTGAAGATATTCAGGCGGTATTTCAAATTCAGGTCGCTGGTCTGAAACGGCGGCTGGAGATCATCAACGCAAAACCGGTGATCGGCATTTCCGGTGGATTGGACTCCACTTTGGCACTGCTGGTGGCAGTAGAGGCCATGCGCCAGCTGGGACGACCCATGACGGATGTATGGGGTATTACCATGCCCTGCTTCGGCACATCAGATCGCACTTACCAGAATGCATGGGAGCTGATGCGCAAGTTGGGCATCAGCTGCAAGGAAGTCAATATCCGGGATGCGGTGACTACCCATTTCCGGGATATTGACCATGACCCCAGGCAGCATGATACCACTTATGAGAATGCTCAGGCAAGAGAGCGGACACAAATTCTTATGGATATTGCCGGCAAGGTGGGCGGCATCGTTGTGGGCACCGGCGATCTGAGCGAGTTGGCGCTGGGTTGGTGTACCTATAACGGCGACCATATGAGCATGTACGGTGTCAATGGCTCTGTGCCGAAAACCTTGGTGCGATTTGTGATCGATGCCGTATCCAAACTGCCGGAGTTTGCATCGGTGCAGACGGTGCTGCAGGATATTTTGGATACACCCATCAGCCCGGAACTGCTGCCTCCGGACGAAACCGGCAAGATCAGCCAGCAGACTGAGGATATCGTCGGCCCTTATGCGCTGCATGATTTCTTTTTGTATCATACCTTGTGTCATGGTGATACACCGGCTAAAATCTATGCTTCGGCATGTGCGGTGTTTACCGATGAATTTGATGGTGTAACCATTAAAAAGTGGCTGGTGACATTCTATCGTCGGTTTTTCACCCAGCAATTCAAACGAAACTGTCAGCCGGACGGTGTTAAGACCGGCTGCGTCGGCGTCAGCCCCCGAGGGGATTGGATGATGCCCAGCGATGCGTCGGCGGCGCTGTGGCTGGAAGCGGCGGAAAACCTATAAAAAAGATCCCGTGGAGTTTTCCACGGGATCTTGTGTTTTTAACCGCCGTAATTCCAGAAGGGGAACATGCTGCTGCCTTGCTGTTGCTGCTGCTGTTGCTGTTGCTGCTGTTGGGATTGCTGCTGCTGTAATGCAGACTGGATCTGCTCACCGATGGTGACTTCCAGTTCTATGGTTTCGCCCTGACGGTAAACAGTTAGCTTCAACACCTGACCGACTTCACACTCGCCGACGAAATTAACGATATCAGCAGAACCGGTAATGGCAGTGCCGTTTACATGGGTGATAATGTCATTGACCTTCAGACCGGCTTTTTCAGCAGGACTGTCGGTGACAACTTCCCGAACGGCTGCGCCCTGGGGCAGACCGTAGCTTTGGGTTTCTTCGCTGACGCTTGCCACGGAGACACCAATATAAGGCTTTGTGATATAGCCGTTTTCAATAATGCTTTCTACAATAGAACGGACACGATTCATAGGAATTGCAAAACCGATATTATCGATGGATGCTTCGGAACCGGAGCTGGAGTACTTGGCGTTGGTAATACCAATGACTTCGCCGTACATATTGAACAGCGCACCACCGGAGTTGCCGGAGTTGATGGCGCAGTCGGTCTGCATCAGGTTCATGGTCACACCGGAGGAGGTGGTGACTTCTCTTTCCAGCGCACTGACAGCGCCTACGGTGAGAGAGAAAGTCAGCTCGCCCAGCGGATTGCCGATTGCGGCAACTGTGTCACCCACATTCAGATTACTGGAGTCGCCCAATACCACGGGAGTCAGTCCGGCAGCTTCTACCTTCAGAACCGCAATATCGTTGTTGGCATCGTAGCCGATCAGCTGTGCTTCAGCATTGCTGCCGTCATAGAAAGAAACGGTAATGGCGCTGGAATCCTCAATTACGTGGAAGTTGGTGAGGATATAGCCGTCATCAGAGATGATAAAGCCGGAACCGGAAGCAGCGCTTGTAGTCTGATAACCCCAGAAGTTGGTGGTGACCGAAGTGGTGATGCCAACTGTGGAGTTAACATTGGCGGCATAAACTTCTGCCGCAGTCAGCAGCTTGCCGGTGTCGATTTTGTTGACATCGATCACAGTATCCTCCCGCTGACCTTCGTGGATCACGGTATTGTTGTTGCCGGGAATCAGCGTGTTGCTGCCGCCCATAACAAAGGCAGTACCGATAGCGCCCACAATGCCGCCCAGCAGGGAGCAGCACAGCGCAATGGCGATGATCTTACCCGTGCCGGATCGCTTTTTCGGCGCTTTCGGCGCAGACTGGGGCTGCTGGCTGACATAGCTGGGATCAACTTCATATGTCCAAGGTTGCTTGTTTTCTTCGTTTTGATACATAAGGGTAGCTCCTTTTTATAATCTGTAATTCTATTATAGCATAAAAACTGAACGAAAACTGAAATTTTTCTGAACAGTCTGTTAATATATGGTTATTTTGCGTCCGCAGATATACTATCATACATTATTTACAAAAAACAGTCCCAATTCAAATAAAAATCGTCCAAAATTATTGTTGTAATTATATGTGATTGGTGGTAGTATAGTAGAAAATCGATATTCAGGTACGGAAAGTGTTACCGGCGAAGGAGGTTGTGGGATGAAATATATCATCATTTTGGGTGATGGCATGGCAGATGAGCCCCTGGCACAGCTGGGTGGAAAGACACCGTTGGAATATGCCAATATTCCGACGATGGATGAACTGGCAGGCAAAGGCGAAATGGGTCTTGCCAAGACAGTACCCGATTCAATGAAACCCGGCAGTGATGTGGCAAACCTGGCGGTGCTGGGTTATGATCCTACCCGGAATTATTCCGGACGATCTCCGCTGGAGGCACTGAGCGTAGGCGTGGACATGCAAGATACGGATGTGGTATTCCGCTGTAACATCGTTACTTTGACAGATGATGAGCCTTATGCAGAGAAAATCATCGTGGATCACAGCTCCGGTGAGATCTCTACAGAGGATGCAGATGTACTTATGGATGCGGTCAGAGAGCATTTGACCACCGACGAATTCAGTTTCTATACCGGCACGAGCTATCGGCATATTATGGTGTGGAAAAATGGTGCAGTTCTGGATATGGAACAGCCCCACGACCACCTGGGTCAGAAAATCGGCCCGTTCCTGCCCAAGGAAACCGTGTTCCGGGATATGATGCAGAGAAGTTACGACTTCCTCAATGACCATCCCCTGAACCGCAAGCGTGCCGAGGAAGGCCTCAACAAAGCAAACTCTGCCTGGTTCTGGGGCGCAGGAACGAAGCCGTCCCTGCAGAACTTTGAGGAAAAGACCGGCAAAAAGGGCGCGATGATCTCTGCGGTAGACTTACTCAAGGGCATTGCGGTAGGCGCAGGCATGAAAGTTGTGGAAGTACCCGGCGCCAACGGCGGTCTGCATACCAACTATGAGGGTAAGGCGCAGGCGGCGGTAAAGGCTGTGCTGGAGGATGGATGTGATTTTGTTTACATCCATGTGGAAGCGCCGGACGAAATGGGACATCAGGGCAGCATCGAGAATAAGGTGCAGGCCATTGAATATCTGGATAGCCGTGTGGTTTCCCCGGTAAAGCAGGCGATGGATGATTCCGGGGAGGATTATCGTATTCTTATTATGCCAGATCATCCCACTCCCATTCGCTGCCGCACCCATACATCAGATCCGGTGCCATACATTCTTTACGACAGCACCGCCCAGCGAAAGGCTGTGGCGCATTACACAGAAAAAGACGCAGCGGCTACCGGCAATTATGAGCCGGAGGGTTACAAGCTGATCGACAAATTGCTCAAATAAGAAAGGAACGATTATTATGTATCAGGTGCATTATCTCAACAAGATCTCTCCCAAGGGAACAGAACTGTTTACCGAGGATTATCGGGCTACCGAAAATGTGGATGCTGCAGAGGCAATCCTTGTCCGCAGCGCTGCTATGCATGATATGCGTTTCTCTGACGAATTGCTGGCAATTGCCCGTGCCGGCGCAGGTGTGAATAATATTCCTCTGGATCGCTGCGCAGAGGAGGGTATCGTGGTATTCAATACCCCCGGCGCTAACGCTAACGGTGTTAAGGAAATGGCGATCTGCGGCATGCTGCTGGGCAGCCGTGATGTGGTGGGCGGTATCCAGTGGGTGCAGTCTATTAAGGATGAGGGCGATGTTTCCAAGAAGGTGGAAAAGGGCAAGTCCCAGTTCGCCGGCAATGAGATTTTGGGCAAGAAGCTGGGTGTCATCGGCCTGGGCGCTATCGGCGGCCCTCTTGCCAATGCAGCTATCGGTCTGGGCATGAAGGTTTATGGCTATGACCCCTACATTTCCATCAATGCCGCATGGCATCTGGACAGCCACATCATCCCCGTTAAGACTTTGGACGAGATCTATGAGCAGTGTGACATCATTACTGTGCATGTACCCCTGCTGGACAGCACCAAGCATATGATCAATGCCGAAACCATGGCAAAGATGCGTGACGGTGTGATCCTGCTGAACTTTGCCCGTGATCTGCTGGTAGATGACGATGCATTGGAGGCAGCTTTGGCTTCCGGTAAGGTCAAGCGCTACATCACCGACTTCCCCAACGATAAGACTGCCGGCATGGCCGGTGTGGTGGCAATTCCTCACTTGGGCGCATCCACCGAGGAGTCCGAGGACAACTGTGCAAAGATGGCAGTGCGTCAGGTGATGGATTACCTGGAAAACGGCAATATCATCAACTCCGTCAACTTCCCCGCATGTGACATGGGTCCGTGCAACAAGCCCGGCCGTGTGACTATCCTGCACCGCAATATTCCGAATACCATTGGTCAGTTCACTTCTGCCATTGCAAAGGATAACATCAACATCTCTGATATGATCAACCGAAGCAAGGGCGAGTACGCATACACCATGCTGGATTTGGATGAACCCACACCTGCCGCTGTTGCAGAGCATCTGCAGAGCATTGAAGGCGTGTTCCGTGTTCGTGTGATCCGATAAAATAGGAAAGCCGGTATCCGTTTGGATACCGGCCTTTTTATTTTAGCAGTTTCCAGTAGTGGTGTAGCAGCAGCTGTCGCCGTCAGGGTCGTGTCGACGGTCGCATCCTTTGGGGGTGAACTGTTCAGCAGGGAAGGGAATCCGGGAGAACATCTCGCAGGGGTCCTCTGCACAGCCGGGAGCGTCGCAGCATTCTTTGGTAGGGATGCTGTAGTCCAGCACGGGAACTACCAGCTGTGCATCCCGCTCCAAGCGGATAATGGAGAATTGCCCAAGGGATACAAACAGCCGCCGTGTCTCGCCGGACAGAACCAGCTCCTCGTCGAACATCTGCAGGACGTAGTCGGGGATCTGCACCACGGTGTTTTCCTTGCAGCCGCAGTCGCACAGTTCTCTGACTTTGGAGCTGAGCACCATAGGATCCAGCACTTCCACCACAGCGGTGGGGTGGTTGCCTCTGTAGCGTGTCAGACCGTCCGGTGTGCAGATCCGGGTGTCGCTGGTGAAAATGTGGGCTTTGCTGTCCTCACCGCAGAGCACAGCACGCTTGGAAAATACGGCCAGTCCGTACAATGCGGCCGGCCGGGTGCCGCCCACAAGTGCGTCCGCTAAAACGCGGTAGTAGAAGGTGACATCGATGCAGTAGTGATTCTTGTCAAAGGCAACCGGTTCTACATCGATGTAGGTGTACAGCAGGTCGGCGCAGCGTACCTTTGCGCCAGCGGCGGTGTCCATGATCGTCTGGGAGCCTCTGGTTAAGTAAACACGCAGATCCTCAATGCAATCCTTGTCCCGACAGCTGTCGGTGATCTTCCGTGTATGGATGGAAAGCGCCTGTTGCAGATCTTCGGGGCTGCAACGAACACTTTCCGGGCAGAACTCAGCCATGGTGATACCTCCTGATGGTTTTTGCATAAGCAGATCGCTTATAGGACATTTTATGCCGGCACATAGGAACTGTGCCAAGGGGGAGATAAAATATGCAGAAAAAAGCCGACAGCGCCGGCAAATCCAGGCTGCGATTTGACTTTCCAGCTAATCTGCGGTATGATATGGTGGCTTTGTAGCATAACCGCTATGTATGCGGAAATGCAGATAATAGCATGAAAGCGAAGTAAGATATGAGAAAACAAGCATTTTTAGCCGGCATGAAAGCCGGCATGCCGGTTTGCGTGGGTTACTTTTCTGTCAGCTTTGGCTTTGGCGCTATGGCAGTGGCGCAAGGTTTGCAGATCTGGCATGCGATTTTAATATCCGCCTCCAATCTGACCAGCGCCGGTCAGTTTGCAGGACTGACGGTGATCGCCGCCGGCGCTACCATTATGGAAATGATACTGACCCAGTTGGTGATCAACAGCCGGTATGCGCTGATGAGCCTTGCGCTGGGACAGCGGTTTGGTGAAAACGTGGGTGTTGGTAAACGTCTGCTGGCTGCCTTTTTTAATACAGATGAAGTGTTTGCCATCGGCATGGCGCAGGGGAAGGCATTAACAACTGCCTACTTCGTAGGCGCAGGTCTGGTTTCTTTCCTTGGCTGGACAGCAGGCACTGCCCTGGGCGCAGTTGCCGGTTCTCTACTGCCGATATCGGTGCGTATGGCGCTGGGCGTTATGCTGTATGGTATGTTTATTGCCATTGTAGTTCCACAGGCAAAGGCGGAGAAGCCGATGCTGATATGCGCAGTTTTGGCGCTGGTGATCAGCTGTTTGTTTGCTTGGCTTCCCGGTCTGAATCAGATATCCTCCGGTCTTGCCATCGTGATCTGTACCGTTTTGGCGGCTGCGGTCTGTGCCGTGCTGTTCCCGGTGAAAGAGGAGGTGGAAGCATGAGTGTCTATGTATACATATTGGTGATGGCAGTCACCACATACCTGATTCGTGCGCTTCCGCTGACGCTGCTGAAAAAACCGATCACAAACCGGTTTTTGCGGTCGTTCCTATACTATGTCCCGGTAGCGTGTCTGACGGCGATGACCTTCCCGGCGATTCTGTATGCCACGGAAAATGTGGTCAGCGGCGCAGTGGGATTGGCGGTTGCGCTGCTGCTGGCGCTGAATAAGCGAAGCCTGATCGTAGTATCGGTAGCAAGCTGCACAGCGGTGTTCATCACCGAGCAAATCATTCGATTCTTATAATGAAAATACCGGAAACCGAATGGTTTTCGGTATTTTTTATAAATGCAAAAAATTTTACTGTTTTTGCCTTGACTTCACCACGCTAAAGTGATAGTATAGTGAAGTAATATTTCGACGAGGTGGAGAATATGCATAAACTTCATTGTGAATCGGTAGACAGATTGTTTCAGACGATTTTGAATCTGAAAACACTGGAAGATTGCTACGCGTATTTTGAGGATATTTGCACCATAAAAGAAATCTTGGATATGTCGCAGCGGTTGGACACGGCGATTTTGCTTTCCAAGGGTTTGAGCTATCAGAAAATAGCAGAGGAAGTGGAAGTCAGCAGCGCTACCATCGGAAGAGTCAGTAAGTGCCTGAACTACGGCAGCGGCGGCTACAAAAAAGCAATTGAGCAACTGGCAGCAACGGAGGAAGTATAATGGATCTGTCACTTAGTTTTCAGGAAAAGGTAATATTCGGTTTGCGTGCGCTCTACCGGGAATATGGTTATACCCAGTACAAGATGAGCAAGTTTGAAGAATATGACCTCTATGCCAGAAATAAAGATTTTCTGATCTCTGACCGTGTTATCACCTTTACCGATACCAACGGAAAGCTGATGGCGCTGAAGCCGGACGTGACGCTGTCTATCATTAAGAATATGAAAGATCGCAGCCAGGGTGTGCAAAAGCTGTTTTATAATGAAAATGTCTACCGGATATCTAAGGGCAATCAAAGCTACAAAGAAATCATGCAGGTAGGCTTGGAGTGCATTGGCGACATCGGCAGTGAGGATGTTCTGCAGGTGTTGACACTGGCAGCCAAGAGCTTAAATACTATCTCGGACAACTGCGTTCTGAATGTTACAGACTTGGATCTGCTGGGGCAGGTGCTGACAGATATTACTGTCCCTGCAGCAGATGTTATCAAATGCGTGGAGGAAAAGAACGAGGATGGCCTGCGGAAGCTCGGTCTGCCGGAAAAGACGGTGGATGTTCTTACAGAGCTGATTCGCAGCACCGGCCCAGCGCAGGAGGTTCTGCCTGCATTGATCAGCAAGCTGGAGGGACAGTACGATGTTTCCTCTCTGCAAAGATTGGCGCAGATGATCGCATCCGTTGACGATGTCCAGGTGCGGGATACGCTGCAGGTGGATTTCTCCGTGGTCAGCGATGTCAACTACTATAATGGTATTGTTTTCAAAGGCTTTGTGGAGGGTGTTCCCTCTGCGGTTCTGTCCGGCGGCCAGTACGACAAGCTGATGAAAAAGATGAATCACAGCAGCAGCGCTGTTGGCTTTGCGGTGTATCTGGATATGCTGGATATGGCAACGGAAGCACCGGGTGAAAGTGAAAAGGTGTTGAATATTGCGCTGCCCAAGGGTCGGCTGGGCGAAAAAGTTTATGACATTTTTGAAAAAGCCGGTTTCCCATGCCCCTCTATCAAGGAAAACAGCCGCAAGCTGATCTTTGAAAATGAGGAAGTGGGTGTCCGTTATTTCTGGGTAAAACCCTCGGATGTGGCGATTTATGTAGAGCGTGGCGCTGCGGACATCGGTGTAGCCGGCAAGGATATACTGTTGGAGTACAAGCCGGATGTGTATGAGCTGCAGGATCTGAATATCGGCAAATGCCGCATGGCGGTGGCAGCAAAAAAAGGCTTCCGGGACAATACTGACCGCACCTTGCGTGTGGCCACCAAGTTCTCCGGTATCGCCCAGCAGCACTACTTGTCCAAAGGCCGGGATATTGATATTATCCACCTGAACGGTTCTATCGAGATCGCACCGATTTTGGGGCTCTCCGATGTGATCGTGGATATTGTGGAAACCGGTACAACTCTGAAGGAGAACGACCTGGAAGTCATTGAAACCATCGTTCCCATCAGCGCACGGCTGATCGCCAATAAGGTCAGCTATCAGTTCAAAAGCGAAAAGATCGTGAATCTGCAGCAGCAGATCGCCGGTCTGTTGGAGGAAGCGTAATGATTAAGATACTGCAAATGGGCGAAGTGAGCGCAGAGGAGATCTTTGCCCGTACAGAAAATACCGTGAATGTGGAACAGATTGTTTCCGAAATCATCGCCAACGTCAGACAAAACGGCGATCAGGCGCTGTATGAATATTGTGAGAAATTCGACCATGCCAAGCTGGACAGCCTGCAGGTGACGCAGCAGGAGATCGAGGAAGCGGCGGCAAGTGTAGAACCTCGTTTTCTGGAAGTTCTGCGCCGTGCCGCAGATAATATTCGTAAATTCCACCAGCAGCAGGTGCGCGGCAGCTTTATTATCAATGACCAAAACGGTATTGTAATGGGCCAGAAAATTATCCCCGTGGATCGAGCCGGTCTTTATGTGCCCGGCGGTACAGCGGCATATCCGTCTACGGTGCTGATGGATTCCATTCCGGCAAAAATTGCCGGTTGCCGGGAAGTGATCATGGTGACACCGCCCTCTGCCGATGGAAAGATAAACCCTGTGATCCTGGCAGCCGCCAGTATCGCCGGTGTGGATAAGATCTACAAGCTGGGTGGCGCGCAAGCCATTGCTGCCTTGGCATACGGCACGCAAAGCGTTCCCAAAGTGGATAAGATCGTTGGTCCGGGCAATGCCTTTGTGGCAGAGGCAAAAAAGCAGGTGTTCGGCGCAGTTTCCATCGATATGATCGCCGGTCCCAGCGAGATCCTCATTGTTGCCGACGGAGCGACTAACCCCCGTCATGCGGCGGCAGATCTGCTGTCCCAGGCAGAGCACGACAAGCTGGCAAGCGCCGTGTTGGTTACCGATTCTATGGAATTGGCACTGGCGGTGCAGGCGGAAATCGAAAAACAGATCCCTATGCTGCAGCGCGGGGAAATTGCCCGGGCATCCATTGATAACAACGGTAAGATCATCGTTACCGATTCCCTTGCCAAGGCGATTGATGTTTCCAACCAGATCGCTCCGGAACATCTGGAGCTTTTAGTAGACAATCCCTTTGATTACCTTGACGGTATTCGGCATGCCGGTTCGGTGTTCATGGGCAGAAATTGCCCGGAGGCGCTGGGCGATTATATGGCTGGCCCCAATCACACCTTGCCCACCAGCGGCACGGCGAGATTTTCCAGTCCCTTGTCTGTGGATGATTTTGTCAAAAAGACCCAGTACACCTATTTTACAGCCGATGCGCTGAAAAATGTGGCAGAGGATGTGGCATACTTCGCCACCCAGGAGGGCTTGACCGCCCACGCCAAAAGCGCAGTAATTCGGATGGAGGAATCCAAGTGAGCCGTTTTTTTAGTGGGAAATATGCGGATCTGACGCCCTACACCCCCGGTGAGCAGCCGAAAGATACGCAGTACATAAAACTCAATACCAATGAATCTCCCTTTCCGCCTACACCCAACGCCCTGCGTATGGCAGCGGAGGCGGCAGAAAGTCTGCAGCTTTATTCTGACCCGGAGTGCCGTGACTTGGTGGAACAAGCGGCGGCAGTGTTTGGGGTAGAAACGGATGAAATTCTCTTTACCAATGGCTCGGATGAGATCTTGAACTTTGCCTTTATGGCATTTTGCGACAAGACCCATCCGGTGGTATTTCCTGACATTACCTATGGTTTTTACAAGGTGTTTGCCCAGCTAAACGGAATTGATTATGAGCTGATTCCTTTGGCAGAGGATTTTACTATCTGCTTCAAAGACTATTGCGGTATCGGCAAAACCATTGTGATCGCCAACCCCAATGCCCCCACGGGTATTGCGCTGACCACTGCTGAAATTGAGCAGATCGTTCAATCCAACCCGGACAATGTGGTGATTATTGACGAAGCCTATGTAGACTTCGGCGGCGAAAGCGTTATTCCCTTGACCCGGAAATATGATAACCTGCTGGTAACGGGTACATTCTCCAAATCCCGGTCGCTGGCTGGCGGCAGACTGGGTTTCGGTATCGGCTGCAAGGCACTGATTCAGGATTTGAATACCATCAAATATGCCACCAATCCCTATAATGTTAATCGCATGACCATGGCTGCCGGTGTGGGCACACTGCAGGATGAGGCGCAGATGCAAAAGAACTGCAACCAGATCATCGCCGTGCGGGAATGGACAAAGCAGCAGCTCAAAGCGCTGGGATTTACTACGACCGATTCCAAGGCGAACTTTGTCTTTGCTGCCCACCCGGCGGCAGATGGCAAGCAGATCTACTTGCGACTCAAAGAAAAAGGCGTTCTGATCCGCCACTTTGATACCCCTCGTTTGCGGCAATATAACCGCATTACCGTGGGCAGTGGGGAGCAGATGGCGATCTTTATGGAGAAACTGAAAGAAGTACTGGAGGAACTGCTATGAGAACCGCAAACATCGACCGCAAAACAGCGGAAACCGATATTTCCCTGCATCTGAATCTGGATGGCAAGGGTGACTCTACCATTCAGACCGGCTGCGGTTTTTTGGATCACATGCTGACCCTCTTTGCCAAGCATGGTCGGTTTGATCTAACGGTCAAGTGCGTAGGCGACACCTATGTGGATTACCACCACACGGTAGAGGACATCGGCATTTGTCTGGGCAAAGCGTTTTCCCAGGCTTTGGGCGATAAGAAAGGCATTGTCCGCTATGGCGATACCACATTGGCCATGGATGAGAGTCTGATTCTGTCGGCTGTGGACATTTCTGGTCGGGGCGGCTGCTACTATGCGCTGAACATCCCCACCCCAAAGGTGGGCGACTTTGATACGGAGCTGTGCCAGGAATTCTTTATTGCCTTTGCCCGGGATGCCGGTGTGACACTGCATCTGCGTCAGCTGGCTGGCGGCAACTCCCATCACATCATTGAGGGTACATTTAAGTCCGTCGCCCGGAGCATGAAAAAGGCAGTGGCTATCGATAAGGCATTTGCAAACGAAGTGCCGTCTACAAAGGGGATGTTGGCATGATCGCAGTTATCGACTATGGTGTGGGAAATCTGTTTTCCCTATGTTCCTCTTTGGAGAAGATCGGCGCAGAGGCAGTGGTAACTTCCGACCCTGCGGTAATCGAAAACGCAGACAAGCTGATCCTGCCCGGCGTGGGCGCATTTGCGGATGCGGCGCAGAAATTGCGGGATTCCGGCATGGATGCGGTGATCCGGGAGCAGGTTGCCAAAGGCAAGGAGATTATGGGTATTTGCCTTGGTATGCAGCTGTTGTTTGAAAAAAGCTATGAGTTTGGCCAGCATACCGGCCTTGGGCTGCTCAAGGGCAGCGTGATTCCCATGGAGGGTACGATCCCAGCAGAACTGAAAATTCCCCACATTGGCTGGAATGCGCTGCATTTTTGCAAGGAAAGCAAGCTGCTGCGCCATATCCGGGAGGGGGATTGCGTGTATTTTGTCCACTCTTTCTATGCAACTGACTGCCCGGACAGCGTGATTGCCACCGCCGAGTATGGCAAGGAGCTGACCGCTGCGGTGCAGCAGGGTAACGTAATGGGCTGCCAGTTCCACCCGGAAAAGAGCGGTGCGGTGGGTCTGCAGATCCTGCGGGCATTTTGCGAATCGGAGGAAGCGGTATGATCTTATTTCCTGCGATTGACTTATTTGAAAAAAAGGCAGTGCGTCTTTATAAAGGCGACTATGCCAATATGACCGTTTACAGCGAAAACCCTATTGAGATCGCCCGGGATTTTGAAGCCTGCGGCTGCACCCATATCCACATGGTAGACCTGGAGGGCGCAAAGGACGGTACAACACCCAATCTTTCCGTTGTGGAGCAGGTAGCCAGGGAAACTTCCTTGTTTGTGGAGATCGGCGGCGGTATTCGCAATATGGAAACGGTGGAGCGATACCTAAATGCCGGTGTGTCCCGGGTGATTCTGGGTACTGCGGCGGTGAACGACCCGGCATTTTTGCAGGCGGCGGTGCAGCAATACGGTGATAAAATCGCTGTGGGCGCAGATGTAAAAGACGGTCGTATTGCCATTAAAGGCTGGCTGGAAACTGCGGAAATAACCTTGGAAGCGTTTTTGCAGAACATGCAGCAGCTGGGTGTTAGGAATGTTATCTGCACCGACATCTCCAAGGACGGCGCAATGAAAGGCACGAATCTGGCGCTGTACAAGACGCTGTCGGAGAAATTCAGCCTTGATATTACCGCTTCCGGCGGTGTTTCTACATTGGAGGATATCCGTCAGCTGCGGAAAATGGACTTGTACGGCGCAATTATCGGAAAAGCGTATTACACCGGCGCCATCGACCTGAAAGAAGCGCTGGAGGTGGCAAAATGATTACAAAACGAATCATACCCTGTCTGGATATTAAAAACGGACGCGTAGTGAAAGGCACGAACTTCCAAGGTCTTGCGGATGTTTCTTCGCCCATTGAGTTGGCAAAGCTCTATTCTGACAGCGGCGCAGACGAATTGGTGTTTTATGACATCACCGCCTCCTATGAGGGCCGTCAGCTGTTTACCGATGTGCTGCGGCAGGTGGCATCTCAGATTTTTATTCCCCTGACTGTTGGTGGCGGTATCAATACGGTGGAAGATTTTGACCGTGTGCTGAAGTGCGGCGCAGATAAGGTCAGCGTCAATTCCGGCGCTATCAAAAATCCCCAGCTTATTTACGACGCTGCCCAAAAATACGGAAGCCAGTGCGTGGTGCTGTCTGCAGATATAAAGCGTGTGGACGGTCAGTTTCGGGTCTTTGCCAAGGGTGGCAGAGAGGATACGGGCATGGAGGCTATCGCCTGGCTGAAAAAGGGTGTTGCTTTAGGCGCCGGCGAGGTGGTGGTCAATTCCATCGACACCGATGGTGTGAAGCAAGGTTTTGATGTGGAAATGCTGCAGGCGGTGTGCGATGCGGTGAATGTGCCGGTGATCGCCTCCGGCGGCGCAGGCACAGTGGAGCATTTTACCCAGCTGTTCCAAGCCATTCCTACCATTGATGCAGCTTTGGCGGCATCGGTATTCCACTTTGGACAGATTCAGATTCCGGACTTGAAGCGTGCGCTTCAGCGCAATGATATTATTGTGAGGTTATAATATGGTTTCCATTGATACATTAAAATTCGACGAAAATGGCTTGATCCCTGCAGTGGTGGTGGACTCCGTTACCAAGAAAGTGTTGACTGTGGCATATATGAACAAGGAGAGCCTGCAGATCTCCATGGAGAAAGGGCTGACCTGCTTTTACAGCCGATCCCGGCAGGAACTGTGGCTGAAAGGGGAGACCAGCGGCAATTATCAGCATATCGTCTCCATTACCGCAGACTGCGACGGCGATGCCTTGGTTGTGGTCGTAGAAAAGGATGGCCCGGCATGCCATACCGGTACAGATTCCTGCTTCACCAACTCTGTTTGGGAGAGCGAGGAGCTGTGTGAATTCAGTCTGCAGGGTCTTTATGATATGCTGGTTGGCAGAAATGAGAGCCGTCCCGAGGGCTCTTATACCACCTATCTGTTTGAAAAGGGTATCGATAAGATACTGAAAAAGGTAGGCGAGGAGTGTACCGAGGTCATTATCGCCGGCAAGGCAGATGACAAGGCAGAAACGGTCTACGAGCTGGCAGACCTGGCTTATCATGCCATGGTGCTGATGGTACAAATGGGCATTACAGTGGAGGATGTCCATAAGGAACTGGCATCGCGCCATATTATCGACCACAAGGTCAAGCAGGAGAAGATGACAAAATGATCCCCTCCAATTACCACACTCACACCCGGTTTTGCGACGGTATCAATACCCCGGAGGAAATCGTCAGTCAGGCGCTTGCGCTGGGTTGCCCGGAGCTGGGTTTCTCCGGTCACAGCTATACTTTTTTTGACGAAAACTACTGTATGTCCAAGGACGGAACGCAGGAGTATATAGAAACTGTCCGTGGTTTGCAGGAGCAATATGGCGATCGCATCCATATTCATTTGGGTATTGAGCAGGATTACTATTCCGACATGCCTACTCAGGGATATGACTATGTGATCGGCGCAGTTCACTATGTCAAAAAGGACGGTTGTTATCTGCCGGTGGACGAAAGTAAGCAGATTCAGCTGGACAATGTGCAGAAGTTCTACGGCGGCGATTTCTACAGTTTCGCAGAGGATTACTTTGCCACTGTGGCGGATCTGCACCAAAAGACGGGCTGCCAGATCATAGCGCATTTTGACCTGATCAAGAAGTTTAACGGGGCAGGGGATTTGTTTGATCCCAATCATCCCCGGTATCAGGCGGCGATGCAAAAGGCGCTAAGCACGCTGATGGATGCGCCGGTGATTTTAGAAGTCAATACCGGCGGCATCACCAGAGGTTATATTAAGGAGACCTACCCCAGCCGGGATGTTATTTCCCAATGGCGCAAGGCGGGTAAGCTGGTGATGTTTGCATCGGATTGTCACGACGCCCAGCAGTTGCTTGCCGGTTATGAGATTTACGAACTGTGCCTTTAATACAAAAATAGCCGGAAACCATTTGGTTTCCGGCTATTTTGGCACTCCAGAGAGGACTCTAACCTCCGACCTGCCGCTTAGGAGGCGGCCGCTCTATACAACTGAGCTACTGGAGCATGTTCTCATAGCATTGTACCCAATAAAAATTATACTGTCAACAGAAAAACACTGTAATTTTCTCGCTCCCGGCGCATATACTGGTGGAGATGCGCTAGGAAAGGAGGGTGCGATATGGCGGAAGCAGAAGTGCTGTTTGATATTGACGATCTGATCTTTGAGCCGGGAGACGGCTTGCCCAGTGAACGATGATGCAATAACTCCCCATTGCCACGGCAATGGGGAGTATGCTGTGTGTGATTATCGACCCTTGGCAGCGCCGGCAGCGATCATAGCCGCCACCTGCTCCGGGGTATAGCCTAAGCTCAGCAGAACTTCCTCGGTGTCCCAACCGGCAGTGTGGGTAGGCTTTACCGGCTCTTTTTCCAAAGAGTCCATGATAAAGGGCGTGGTAGGCATCATAATGGAATCACCATGGGGATATTCCACCTTTTCCACGAAGTTGTTGACAATGGCTTGCTCCTCCATCACCGCTTCGTTGAAGTGGTTCACCGGCACCATGGGTACATCAAATTCCTTGGCGAGCGCCAGCCATTCTGCCTGAGATTTTTTCTTAAATTCTGCCTTAAAGGCTTCCAGCAGTTCTACCAACCGGCTGTCATCCCACTCCAGCATTTCCGGAAGGCCTACCATATTGTAGATTCGGGGCAGGTAGGCGGGGTCTCCGCCGCTGGCAAGAAACACCCATTCGTTATCAGCGCAGCAGTATGTGCCGGCAACCGCACCGGCGCTGCCGCCGGCATTCCGGGAGCGGGGGTAGACTTTGCCACCGGGTTGCTGGGTCGCCATATTCATTGTGCCGAATATAAACAAACCGTTCTGATACAGGCATGAGCGGACAAAATCACCCTTTCCGGTGCGGTTGCGGTTGATGATGGCAGCGCAGACTTCCATGGCCAGAGTCGTACCGGTGATGGTATCGCCGGCACCGGAGGGCGGCATCAGGGGCTGATATTCGCCGTCGGTCAGCGCCATATCCCGCAGGAATCCGGAACGCGCCCAGAAAGCAGTCACACCGAAAGCGGGGGTGTTGGCATCCGGACCTTTCTCACCGTAGCCCAGCACCATAGCGTAAATCAGACGGGGGTACTTTTCTTTCAGGTCGTCATAATAGATGCCCAGGCGCTTCAGCGCTTCCGGGCGGTTATTGGTAACGAAAACATCGGTATTTTCCAGCAGCTTATGGAAGGCTGCCATACCTTCCTCGGTTTTCAGATTGATACTGATCAGCTTTTTGCCGGTGTTGCAGATGTCGAAAATGGGATTCATCTCGTCACTGAAACGGCTGGGATTAAAATTCTTGGCGGCGATACGCCAAGCATCACCCTTGGGGGGTTCGATTTTAATGACCTCGGCACCCAGGTCAGCCAGCAGCCGGGCGCAGACCGGGGCAGCCACAAAGGTGGTCAGATCCAGTACGCGAATACCCTCTAACGGTTTGCTCATATATATATGCGCCTCCTTATGTCTTTCGGTTTTTTATTTTATTTTATCGCAGCTTTTCTGTCAAGTTCCAAACCGAAAGAATCCGTATTTGTTTATAGAATTCATGGGTTAAATGTTGACAGATATTGGCGATTGTGCTATGCTACAGAAAGTAAAATACTACATATATGAGGAGTGTTCCGTATGAAAAATATCGTGATCGTTGACGGCGTCCGTACCCCTTTTGGCAGACTGGGCGGCGGCTTGAAGCAGTTCCACACCGCTGATCTGGCGGCTATTGCTATCAAGGAGCTGATGAAAAAGACCCAGCTGGATGCCAAGGAAGTTGACACCGTGTTTATGGGTACTGCAAACGGCGATGCCCGCTGCCCCAACCCTGCTCGTTTTGCATCCTTGCTGGCAGAGCTGCCCTACGAGACCTCTGCTGTGGCAGTGGAAATGCAGTGCGGCTCTGCGATCGCATGTATGAACCATGCGGCATACCGCATTATGGCTGGCGAGTCTGATTGCGTGATCATCAGCGGTGCTGAGTCTTTCAGCCAGCGTTTCTTTAAGTTCTCCACCTCTCAGGAGCCCTACAAGATGATTCCGCCCACCGCCTTCCCCAGTAACCTGGCACCCAAGGCAGAGGACAATATCATCATGATTGAGGTTGCTGACCTGATGGCTAAGAAGTGGGGCATCTCCCGTGAGGAGTGCGACGCTTACGCACTGCGCAGCCAGCAGCTGTCTGCTGCCGCTATGGAAAACGGCTTCCTGGACAACCAGGTGGTTCCCGTGGTGATCCCCGGCACCAAGAAAACCCCCGAGATCATTGTGGCAAAGGACGAGCATCCCCGTCCCCAGACCACCGCTGAGGCGCTGGCTAAGTTGAAGGCTATCAACGAGGGCGGAGTGGTCACTGCCGGTAACGCTTCCGGCCGCAATGACGGTGGTGCAGCTCTGCTGGTGATGACCGAGGAGAAGGCAAAGGCACTGGGTTACACCCCCATCGCTCGCTGGGTTGCCGGCTCTGATGCAGGCGTGGATCCCAAGCTGATGGGTATTGGTCCTGCATATTCCAACATGAAGATTCTGAACAAGATGGGTATGAAGCCCTCCGATATCTCTGTTTACGAGTGCAACGAGGCATTTGCTGCTCAGAACTTGGGCGTGATCCGTCAGATGGAGACCATGAGCGGTGAGACCATCAACATGGACACCTGGAACCCCAACGGCGGTGCAATCGCTTTCGGTCACCCCAACGGCGCTTCCGGCGGACGTATTGCGCTGTCTGCCATCCGTCATATGCAGAACACCGGTGGTCAGTTCGGCCTGGTGTCCTCCTGCTGCGGCGGCGGTATCGGTGTTTCTACTCTGTACGAACTTCTGTAATTCAAAGGTGCGGTACGAAAGTGCCGCACCTTTTCTTTTGTTCCCCCTTTACAGAACGGGATTTTTCGGCTATAATAAACCGAATATATTTTGAAATGAGGGTATTGACCCATGGATATCGAATTTGACGTATACAAACAAAAGCTTGGCGAGATCCGTCCGACTTTGGATGGTCTGGCAGATTCTCTGAATATCGAGGGTTTGCGCAGTGAGCTGGAGCGACTGCATGCTATGCAGGAAGCACCCGGTTTCTGGGACAATCCGGAGAAAAGCCAGCAGATCGTGGTAAAAACCAAGACCACAGAGAATAAGATCGAGAAGTATCAGCAGATGTTGTCCACTTGGGACGATCTGATGACCATTTGCGAAATGGCTGCGGAGTTGGACGATGACTCTATGCTGGACGAGCTGAAGGAAGGCTTTGAGAAGCTTTCCGGAGATATGGAAACCTGCCGCCTGCAGACCTTGCTCACCGGCAACTATGACGGCAATAATGCGATGGTTTCTTTCCAGGCAGGCGCCGGCGGCACAGAAGCGCAGGACTGGTGTCAGATGCTCTACCGTATGTACACCCGTTGGGCGGGGGCGCACGGTTATACCTATAAGATCATGGACTATCAGGAGGGCGACGAAGCCGGTCTGAAGTCTGCGGATATTTTGATCGAGGGCGAAAATGCCTACGGCTTCCTGAAGGGCGAAAATGGTGTTCACCGCCTGGTGCGTGTTTCTCCCTTTGATGCCAACGCCCGTCGGCAGACTTCCTTTGCCGCCATTGAAGTAATTCCCGATATTCAGGACGACAGCCAGGATGTTGAGATCAAGGCAGAGGACTACGAAATGCAGGTATTCCGTTCCTCCGGCGCCGGCGGTCAGCATATCAATAAGACCTCCTCTGCGGTTCGTCTGATCCACAAGGCTACCGGTATCGTGGTTGCTTGTCAGACCGAGCGTAGCCAGTTCCAGAACAAGGAAAACTGTCTGCGTATGCTGCGAAGCAAGCTGGTGGAGATCAAAGAGCGTGAGCATTTGGATAAGATCTCCGATATTAAGGGTGTGCAGAAAAAAATCGAGTGGGGCAGCCAGATCCGCAACTATGTGTTTATGCCCTATACCTTGGTCAAGGATACCCGTACCGGCTGCGAAACGTCTAATGTTAACGGCGTGATGGACGGTGCATTAGATCCCTTTATTAACGCATATCTGACCTGCCTTGCAACGGGAAATTGGGTCACAAAATAGGAATATATACAGATTTTACCGAAATAACCCTTGCTTTTTGTAAAGCCTTGTGCTACAATAACTTGGCTAATTCTGTGAGATCAGTTCTCCTTTACGGAGAGGTTCATATTTGAGGAGGAAACCGAAATGAAGAATTTGAAGTCTGTTCTGGCGCTGGTGCTGGCTGTTTGCCTGCTGCTGTGCCTGGCAGTTCCCGCACTGGCAACTGCGGAAACCACTGCAGAGACCACCGGCGATGAGATTATCGTACCGATCACTCCTGCAGAGGATGAGGAAGAGACTACTGCAGCCACTACCAATACCGACACCACTACCACCGGCACTTCCGAGGAAGAGCATGACCATGATCATGATCACGAGGAAGAGACCGAGGTAAAGAAAGAGGAGAGTCCTGCAAAGAAGGCTATCCGCATTATCCTGACCATTCTGGAGGTCATCGCAAGCATCGCACTGATCGTTATCGTTTTGATGCAGTCCGGTAAGGAAGCCGGTCTGTCCGGTGCGCTTGCCGGCAACAGCGATTCCTACCTGAACAAGACCGGTATGGGCGGTCTGGACAAGATGCTGGCAAAGTCCACCAAGTGGGTTGCGCTGGTATGGCTGCTCCTGACTTTGGCTCTGGGCCTGCTGGGTTAATGAAAAATAAAAAGACCGTGGATTCCACGGTCTTTTTTTATTGCAATCCTGCCTTTTTGTGATATACTGAAATTAAGAGTTTACTGATGATGAGGTATTGTTAATGAACCGGAAATTTCGGCTTTCAACTGCGTTGGATATTGACGACGTGCTGATGGAATGTGTACCATACGCCATTCGTCTTGCCAATGAAAAATATCATTTTGATCCGCCGCTGACCATTTATGAGGTGGATCGCTGGGGCAAACTGGGCACTCGTGCGGATGTTATTTTTGAATTTTTCCGTGACCCGGAATTTTTCAGAAGCCAGCCGGTGATCAAAGGCGCTCGGGATTTTGTGAAAAAACTGTCCAAGCTGACAGAAGTGTTCGTGTCTACTTCTGTCTATCCGGAATTTATGAGCATCCGCGCCCAGCGGATCATGGAGGAGTTCCCGGAGATCCACCCGGATCATATCTATATGGGATCCCGGAAAGATAAAATTGATGTGGACATTCTCTTTGACGACGGTATGCACAATGTGATGCGCTCCAACGCGTCCTATCCCATTTTGATGCGCCGGCCCTGGAATCAGGATGCCACCGGCGTTTTGGCGGTGAATACCTACGATGAGTTTTTGAAGCTGGTGGAGGTCATTTCCGACAGCTACAGCACAAAAGCACGGCGGACGATCCAGGATCAGCCGGAGATCGTGGTGCTGGTTGGCCCATCCGGCAGCGGCAAGACCGAGATCGCCAAGCGGCTTATGAAAAAAAGCAAGCGTTTTGAAAAGCTGATCAGCTATACCACCGATGCCACCGTAGGCTTGCAGGGTGGAGAGTGGTATCACTATATTTCTATGGAAGCTTTCCACGATATGCAGGAAAAGGGCGAGCTGTTCGAGTCTACCATGTATGCCGGTCACTGCTACGGCTCCCGGAAAGAGGATGTGGAGCGAATCTTGGCCGGCGGAAAGAATGTGCTGACAGTCATGGATATCTGCGGCGCAATGGCGCTGAAAACCCATTTTCCCAATGTGACCACTGTGTATATCCAGCGGAGCAAGCGGGAATTGGTAGCCTCTGTGCTGGAAAAGAATTTGTCCAATCAGGAAAAGACCAGCCGTTTGCTGGCGCTGGATGCGGAGACCCAAAATGCCGGTATCTGCGATTATGTCGTGCCGGTGGAGTCTTATGACCAGGCAGCAAAAGAAATCATCAGCGGCCTGTTCCCTCGCAAACGAGCATAATAAACCCCTCTGTGGTAAAACACAGAGGGTTTTCTTTTATTTATTTTCCATAGCTACTGCTACATCTAACGCAACCTTCATCATGGCGGTAAATGCGCTTTGCCGTTCCTCGGAGGTGGTCTCCACACCCTTGAGCACATGGTCGGAGATGGTACAGATACAGAGCGCTCGCTTGCCGTAGCGAGCCGCATTCATATACAAGGCAGCCGCCTCCATTTCCAGCGCCATAACGCCCATCTTCTTCAGTGCGTACACACTGTCCAGCCCCTCGGGAACGCCCTCATGGTCGCCGTAGAACACATCAGAGGAGTTCACATTACCCACATGGTAGGTTGCGCCGGCGGCTTTTGCTGCATCCACTGCAGCGGTGAGCAGCTGGTAGTCGGCGATTGGAGCGAATGTGCCGGGCAGATGGAATTGGGCGGCAAAGTTGGAATCGGTGCATGCGCCTTGGGCAATCACCAAGTCGTACAAATCGATATTGTCCTGAATTGCGCCGGCAGAGCCGACTCGGATAATATTTTCCACACCGTAGCCGTTATACAGCTCGTGGGAGTAGATGCCGATTGCCGGCATGCCCATGCCGGATGCCATCACAGATACCTTAACTCCTTTGTATGTGCCGGTGTAGCCTTGCACACCCCGGACATTGTTGACTAGCACTGGGTTTTCCAAAAAGTTTTCTGCAATAAACTTGGAACGCAGGGGGTCGCCGGGCATTAGCACTGTTTTGCCGAAATCACCGGGTTTTGCACTGATATGAGGCGTGGGAGTGTTGAGCATAGTGGTATCCTCCTATGACTTAATAGCTGCCATCGTTGGCAAGACCTTTTGCGATCTTTACGATTCGGGAAGTACCCAGCCGGTCTGCGCCCAGACGGATAAATTCCTCGGCATCGGCAAGGCTGGAAATGCCGCCGGCGGGTTTGATTTTTACATTGGCGCCAATATGCTTGGCAAACAGTTCCACATCGGCAAATGTTGCGCCGGCGGTAGAAAAACCGGTGGAGGTCTTGATATAGTCTGCGCCGGCTTCCGTGACCACACGGCACATTTGTACCTTTTCCTCGTCGGTAAGCTGGCAGGTTTCGATAATGACTTTCAGGATCTTATCGCAGCAGTGTCCTTTGACCTGACGGATCTCCTCGGTGAGTTCGTCCCATTTGCCTTCTTTCACCCACCCCAGGTTGATGACCATATCCACTTCGTCTGCGCCGTTGCTGACAGCGTTGTATGCCATAAAGCACTTGGCTGCAGTGGTGTCATAACCGTTGGGGAAACCGATCACCGTACAGATGGGTAGCTTGTCGCCTACATAGGCTTTTGCCTGCGCCACAAAGCTGGCGGGGATGCACACGGAGGCGGTTTGATATTTTATGCCGTCATCACAGATTGCACGAATGTCCTCCCATGTAGCGGTGGGTGAGAGCAGTGTGTGGTCACATTTGGAAAGGATTTCGGAAAGTTCCATAGTGTTAACTCCTTTTTCGGCATCAGCCGTTGCAAAGAAATAGCAGGAAATAGCACAGCGCCAAAAGATCAGCACTGCCGCCGGGGGATAAGTTCTTTTGTATAAATTCAGCGTCGAGCTTTTCAATTATATCCATGCCGGGGCAGGGGTTGCTTTCCAGCAAAGATTGTATTTGTTGCCGGATGTTCAGCTGGGTCTGCCGGTTGCTGCGATGGATCAGATTGGTGTCATCACACGCTGCCAGCAAATGCAGCAAGGTGACGGCGCCGGCATCGTTCAGCGATAGTCCGTCGGCAAGACCTTTTTGTAAAGTGGGCAGACCGGTGTTCAAGACGACGGGGAAGCCGGCTGCTGCCTGACCCCGGATGCCGGTGATGCCATATTGGGCATAAAGCCGTTCGCCAACGGTTTTTGCATTTTCCAGGGTGATACCGGAAAAATCTGTTTCCAAAATGTCGCCGGTCATAGCGGCGCATTGAGAAAGCAATGCTTCCGGCTGCCAATCCTCCGGGGACAACCGTCCTGCAGCGGCGCATAAAAGACCCATACTGAAAATTGCGCCCTTGTGGGTGTTCACACCCCCGGTGGCGCTATACATAGTCTGCTCCGCCTCTATGCCCAGAGGACGCAGCTGACGAAAGGTTTTCTTGGGGTCTGCGTCCCGGGTGAGAAAACCTATTTCTGCGCAGCGGCAGAAATAGGGACGCAGGGCATTGGCGCTGGCAAAGAAATGACGGACGTTCATGTCCTTGTGTGCGCCGTTGTTGTTGCGGTCTACCAGTCCGGGCTTTGGGGTGGTACTGACTTCCTGTGTCAGCGCCAGATATGCCCGGACTGCAATAAATTCAGACTGATATTGCCGGCCTGCCAGATACAGCAAAAAGCCGGTCTTATCCTGCAATTCAGCCAAATCGTGGGCACGGCTTCTGCCGCAGATCACCGCATCCTGATCGCAGACCAGACACTTTCGCCGGGGTGCGCCCAATAGCTCCCGGTCAAGCTTGCTGCCGTCGGCATCCAAAACATCCATATCAAACAGTCGGCCGATGGGATCAAGCTGCTCAATGTCCATAGCCAGCTCTTTCAGCGCCCGGGCGGGCATGTCAACCACATAATAAGCCTCGCAGCCGGTGGGGAGGGTGTGTATCTCCCGGTGCAGAACTTTATACGGCTTCAGGCTGTCGCCCAGCAGCCGGTTACCGACAAAAAAGCCGATTTTTACATCCCGGTTGCATTTAACCGGGCCGGGGATGTTCATAGTAAAACACAGTAGCGGTTTGTTGTATTGGGAAAGCAGCGCTTTTTGCTTGTTGACCCGGTTTTCCCGGGTATCTAAAATCGCAGACAGACTGACTTCCATATTATTCCCAACCCGGTTGCTGCCGCTGGATGTCCAGCTTTTGGAGAAGTTCGTCTGAGTGTTCGCCTACACAGCCTACCAGCATATACCGCCGCTTAAAGCGGTCGTACAACAGGTGATTCATCAGCCGGAAGTTTTCGATCTGACCGGTGTGATGTACATGGACACGAGGGCCGTTGCATTTATGAATCATATCGCCCACGCTGATATGATGCTCGTCCACATATGTGACCGGCAGATTTTGGGCGATAACATTGTTAACTTTTGCCTCCAGCTCGGCGATGTCAAAATCCGGCTTGGTCTCGGGGAAGTAAATGGCAAAGCCGTGGCGGACGTCGTCGTGACCGCAGCGCTGCATATCAAATTCATTCATGTGCATTTCGCACAAGTCCTCGGCAGTGTGCGCCATCAGGCGGTAGTGCAGAGATTTATACACTTCCTGCCGAATTTCCTCCGGCTCAGGGCCAAAAATGTTGGGACGGGAGATCAGCACCTGCTCGCCCACACCGATGAGCAGATTTGCGTTACCGCCCAGCAGGGGATAGACCAGGTCGAAATGCTCTACGACCACTCGGCGACCGTTGGACAGCGCCTCAGAAATAGCATCTGCCAGCACGGACATTTGGGTAAAGCCGTTTTCAAACCGAATGTCCACATGGTAGGTATGGGGAGAGAAAAAAGCGTAACCCCGATCCTGCTCCAAAAGGGGCAAGGGACGGACGTAGACACCGTTATCGTCGTTGGTCAGCTCCAAACCGGGGAACATGCCACGAATCAATGCGCTCTTGCCGGAGCCGGCTTCGCCGATAATGCCGATCAGCTTATCAGAGGGACTTAAATACATTTGTGCCAGCTGCTGACCCAGTGCGTACATGCGGTGTGCGCCACGGGGTGCGTAGTAGCTGCTTAAAATATGAGTCGGTCTTCTTTCAGCCATAATGCTGCCTCCTTAGTGCTTTACGCTGAGATATTCCAAAGTTGTTTCCGGAAGTAATGCGGACAGTTGCGCACTGTCACCTTGCGCCAAGCAGGAACGGACAAGGCTGGCGCTGACGGGTGCGCCTTGGACTTCCAGTCGGGGGATCTGCCGCAGGATGATACCTTTTTCCGGCAGGTACTTTTCCAGTGCTTCGTTATATTGCCGTGTCAGGGCAGACAGCGGCTCTGTTCCCACATACCGGTGTGTGATACCAAACTTGGGGACAAAATATCGGCAGAAAATTTCAATGTCCAACAGACAATGCACCTGCTGGGCGCTGTCCCGGTCTTTCAGGAAATAGGTAGGGAATGTTGCAGAGGAGATCAGGTAAGGACCGGTGGTCAGAACTGTGACGTTGGGAATATCCGCCGTTCCCCGTTTGACCATTTCCAGCCGGTCTGCAAAGGGAAATTCACTCTTATCCTCGGAAAGCACGAATACATACAGATGGTCACACTCCGCTGCGGCGGTTTCGATGAGATACCGGTGACCCTTGGTAAAGGGGTTGCAGTTCATCACCGCTGCGCCGATTTTTCCTTGGGCATCTGCGGGGGTCAAGGTTTCCAAAAATTCGCCGATGCCGTTGGGCTTATTCTCCATCAGCAGCACATCGCCGGTTTCGGCGATGGGGTAGAAAAACAGTGACTGGAACATATACCGGTTTTTCGGCTTTGTGTACAAAAACAGATGCCGGTAGCCGGCGGCAAAGGCATCCTGCCGCAGCTGGGTCAGCAGCGTGGCAGTCAGACCCTCGCCCTGATGCAGTTCATCTACGGCAATACACTTGAGCAGATCCCCTTGCCGGGAGCCGGCAGCGATCAGTTCGCCGTCCTCCCAGATCAGCACAGTACGCTCCCACTGGTCATCGGCTTCCAAGCCGGCATTTTGCAGCAGAGCCTGCCATGATTGCTGTTTTTTGCCCTGCAATGTATGCAGCAATTCTATATCCATGGGATCTCCTCCTTTGCAGTAAGTTGTTCTTTGCTATGATTATACAACATTATGCCGAAGTTGCAAAGAAAAACTTAAAAAAGATTTGCAATCGGCTGGCAAGTGCGATACAATGATATGAGTGATATTATCATGCATTGGAAGGAGAAATAACCAATGGATATTATTAAGAATGCATCTGCCGGAACAATGGAATCCAGCGATGTATATGTGGAGATCGAGCCGGCGGACAAGCTGCAGTTGCAGCTGGAGTCTGTGGTGCAGGCACAGTTCGGCGATGAGATCCGCACAGTGGTGCAGGAAGTGCTGCAGCAGTGCGGTGTAGAGAAAGCCAGCGTCCGGGTGGTTGACCGGGGCGCTTTGGAGTGTGTGATTCGGGCGAGAGTGGAAACAGCTATCGTCCGCGGAAAGGGGGAGAACTGATGCGTCGCAGTATGCTGTTTTTGCCCGGCAATAACCCCAATATGCTGATCAACGGTAATTGTCTGGGCGCAGATGCGGTGATCTTTGATCTGGAGGATGCTGTTTCTCCCAGCGAAAAGGATGCCGCCCGTATTTTGGTGCGTAACACCATGCGCTATATGGATTTTCGTGGCTGCGAAATGATCGTGCGCATCAATTCTATCGACACCCCTTACTGGCACAAAGATATTGACGAGATCCTGCCCTATAAGCCGGGCCTGATCCTGCTGCCCAAAACCGGAACAGCCAGTGATGTTTTGGAGGCAGATGCCTATATTTCCCAAGTAGAGGAAGCGCTGGGCATGGAGAAAAATACCGTGGGTCTGATGCCTTTGATCGAAACGGCGCTGGGTGTGGAGAATGCATTTGCTATCGCCTCTGCCACTAAGCGTGTGAAAGCGCTGTTTTTGGGCGCAGAGGATCTGACTGCCGACTTGCAGTGCAAGCGCACCAAGGAGGGCAGAGAGATCGAGTATGCCCGTACCCGTCTGGTGGTTGCTGCCCGGGCAGCCGGTGTGGAGGTGTATGACACACCCTTTACCGATGTCAATGATGACGAGGGTATCGTGACCGATGCCCAGCTGGCAAAAGCCCTTGGCTTTACCGGCAAGGCATCCATTTCTCCCCGTCATGTGGAGGTCATCAATTCTGTGTTCAGCCCCACCCAGGCAGAGGTGGACTATGCCTACGAGGTGATGGAAGCCATTGCCTTTGCTAAGGCGCAGGGCAAGGGCGCTATCGCACTGCGTGGCAAGATGATCGATGCGCCCATCGTGTCAAGAGCTCAGCAGACCATCGCTATGGCGGAGGCGTTGGGAATGGGAAGGGGGAACGGTGAATGAGCAAGCTAGTCAGTTCCGTTAAGGAAGCTGTGAAGCTGGCAGGTCTGAAGGACGGCATGACCGTTTCTTTCCACCACCATCTGCGTAACGGCGACTTTGTTCTGAATATGGTCATGGCGGAGATCGCCGCTCAGGGCTATAAGGACATTCAGGTCAACGCATCTTCCTTGTTTGATGTACATACACCCCTTTTGGAGCATATTCAAAATGGCGTTGTTACCGGTATTGCCGCAGACTATATTGCGGCAGGACTGGGCAGAGCCATTTCTCAGGGCATTATGGAAAAGCCGGTGCAGTTCCGCACCCACGGCGGCCGCCCCAGTGATATTTCTCTGGGTAGAACCCCCATTGATGTGGCATTTATCGCCGCACCCACCGCTGACCCCATGGGCAACTGTTCCGGTAAATACGGCAAGTCTGCTTGCGGCAGCTTGGGATATGCCTATGCCGACGCTATGTTTGCCAAAAAAGTGATAGTCATCACCGATAATTTAGTACAGTATCCCCTGCAGGACTTCTCTATTTCTGAGGACTGGGTGGACTATGTGGTGCAGGTGGATGCCATCGGTAACCCCAAGGGCATCGTATCCGGTACGACCCAGATCACCCGTGACCCGGTGGGACTGATCATGGCATCCCACGCAGCCCAGGTCATCGCCCATTCCGGACTGCTGAAAGACGGATTCTCTTTCCAGACCGGCGCCGGCGGTGCATCTTTGGCGGCAGCAAAGTTCCTCAAGGATATTATGCTGGAAAAGAACATTCAAGGCAGCTTTGGTTTAGGCGGCATTACCGGCTATATGGTGGATATGCTCCATGCCGGCTGCTTCCGCAGCTTGCTGGATGTGCAGTGCTTTGACCTGAAGGCGGTGGAATCTTTGCGTACCGATCCCCGGCATCAGGAGATCAGCGCCATGCAGTATGCTAGCCCCAGCAGCCGCAGTGCGGTGGTGGACAGCCTGGACGTGGTGATTTTGGGCGCAACCGAGATCGATACGGACTTTAATGTAAATGTCCACACTGACTCCAACGGCTATATTATGGGCGGTTCCGGCGGTCACAGTGATACCGCTGCCGGCGCAAAGCTCTCTATGATTATTGCGCCTATGTTCCGCGCAAGACTGCCCATCGTTACCGACCGTGTCAACTGCATTTCTACTCCGGGTAAGGATATTGATGTACTGGTGACCCAGGGCGGTATTGCCGTCAATCCCAAGAATGCAGATTTGGCGCAGCGGTTGATTTCTGCCGGCTTGCCGGTGATCGACATTCACGATCTGAAAGAGAAAACCGAGCGGATCACCGGAACACCCCACAAGCCCCCCAAGGGCGACCGTGTGGTGGCTGAGGTAATCAGCCGTGAGGGCGCACTGCAGGATCAGATTTTCAGCGTGCCTGCCAAATAAGGAGAGAGCATTATGAGAGAAATTTCTGCTCAGCAGATCACCGATGTGGTGAAAAAGCTGTGTATTGAAGCAAATTGCTACTTGCCCGGTGATGTGAAGTCCCGGATCGAAAGCTGCTATGAAGCCGAGCCTTGGGATCAGGCGAAAGAGATTCTGGAGCGCATTATTGAGAATTATCAGATCGCTGACCGCCAGTTTCAGCCGATTTGTCAGGATACCGGTGTAGCCTGCGTGTTCGTAAAGATCGGTCAGGAAGTCCACGTGCAGGGCGATTTAGCAGAGGCAATCCACGAGGGTGTCCGCCAGGGCTACAGCGAAGGCTATTTGCGGAAAAGCGTTGTCCGTGACCCTCTGGATCGTGTGAATACCGGCGACAATACCCCGGCGATGATCTACTACGAGATCGTTCCCGGCGACAAGCTGGAACTGACGGTTGCGCCCAAGGGCTTCGGCAGTGAAAATATGAGCCAGATCAAAATGCTCAAGCCCTCTGACGGCTTGCAGGGCGTTAAGGATTTTGTCCTGAAAGTAGTGGAGGAGGCAGGCCCTAACCCTTGTCCGCCCATTGTGGTGGGTGTGGGTGTAGGCGGCACTTTCGATAAGGCTGCTTATATGGCAAAGAAAGCGCTGATGCGCCCGGTGAACATGCCCCATGCCGAGCCTTTCTGGGCAGAGCTGGAGCAGGAACTGCTGGAGCAGATCAACGCTCTGGGAATCGGCCCGCAAGGCTTTGGCGGCAAGACCACTGCGCTGGCGGTGAACATTGAAAAATGTCCCACCCATATCGCCGGTCTGCCGGTGGCAGTCAATATCAACTGCCATGTGACCAGACATCAGTCGGAGGTGCTTTAATATGGCAATTTCCATTCAAACACCCTTGACACCGGAAGCTGCTCGGAAGCTGCGCTCCGGCGATAGCTGCCTGATCTCCGGTGTGATCTACACCGCTCGTGACGCTGCCCATAAGCGTCTGTGCGAATTGGTAGAGCAGGGCAAGGAACTGCCCCTGGACATCAAAAACAGCATCATCTATTTCGTAGGCCCTACACCTGCTAAACCCGGTCAGGCCATCGGCTCTGCCGGCCCTACCACTGCATACCGCATGGACGCCTACAGTCCCACGATGATCGCCCAAGGTCAGACCGGCATGATCGGCAAAGGCAAGCGCAGCCCGGAAGTGATCGCAGCAATGAAAGAACACGGCGCAGTTTACTTCGGCGCTATCGGCGGCTGCGGCGCACTGCTTTCTGACTGTATCAAGAAAGCGGAAGTCATTGCTTACGATGATTTAGGCGCAGAAGCCATCCGCCGATTGGAGGTCGAAAACTTCCCGGTGGTAGTCATTATCGACAGCGAGGGAAACAACCTTTACGAAACCGGACGCGCTGCTTATCTGGCGCAAATATAACCATATACAATCAGCACCTGCGTATTCTTTGAATATGCAGGTGCTTTTTTATAAATCGCCGGGAAAATACATGGAAAAAATAGAGAAAAACCATAGGGATTTCCTTGACAAAAACCCGGTGTAGGTATAGTATAAATGAGGTGAAATAGATTCGTGCTTTTTTTATCAAATAAGACAACGAGGTGTTAGCATGGAAAACCGTGAAAAGAAGGTTTTGGTCATCGGCGTTATTGGCGCAGATGTCCACGCTGTTGGCAACAAGATCCTCTATCATGCCTTTACCGAGGCAGGTTTTGAGGTTGTGAATCTGGGTGTTATGGTATCCCAGGAGGAGTACATCGCTGCAGCGATCGAATCCAATGCAGATGCAATTGTGGTTTCCTCTCTCTACGGTCAGGGCGAACTGGACTGCCGTGGCTTGCGTGAGAAGTGCGACGAGGCCGGACTGAAGGGAATCCCGCTGGTAGTTGGCGGCAATATCGTCATCGGCAAGCAGGAGTTTTCCGAGGTGGAGAAGCGGTTTAAGGATATGGGTTACGACAGAGCATTCCCTCCCGGAACTTCTCCCGAAACTACCATCGAGGCGCTGCGTGAGCTGCTGCATATGGACGGTGAATAATCGTGAAAGCGATCCTGCTGATTGATTTCGGTAGTACATATACAAAAGTGACGGCGGTGGATCTGGACAGTGAGACCGTATTGGGAACTGCCCAGTCCTTTACCACCATCTTTACAGACATCAATGATGGTCTGGAAAACGCATTGGCGATCCTGCAGGAAAAGACCGGCAAGCTGGATTTCGCAGAAACCTATGCCTGCTCCTCCGCAGCCGGCGGTTTGCGAATGGTCACCAGTGGTCTTGTACCGGAGCTGACCGGCGAAGCTGCCAAACTGGCAAGCCTTGGCGCAGGCGCAAAGGTGGTTGGCATTTATGCCTTCCAGCTGACCCAGGAGGACATAGAGGAGATCCGTGCGGCAAAGCCGGATATCTTCCTGTTGGTAGGCGGTACAGACGGCGGCAATACCGAGTGTATTTTGCACAATGCCAAAATGCTGGCGGATATGAAACCGGACTTTCCCATTGTGATAGCCGGCAACCGCACAGCGGCACAGCAGTGCCGGCAGATACTGGAAGGTAATGAGGTCTATGTCTGCCCCAATGTGATGCCGAAATTCGGTGTATTGAAAATTGAACCCACCCAAAAGCAGATTCGTGAGATATTCCTGAACCGAATCGTGCAGGCAAAGGGTTTGAGCAAAGCCACGGCGCTGCTCAGTGATATTATGATGCCCACCCCCTCGGCGGTGCTGCAGGCGATGGAATTGCTGGCGCAGGGTCACGAGGATGAATTGGGTATTGGCGAACTGGTGGCAGTAGACGTTGGCGGCGCAACCACCGATGTGTATTCCATTGCCGACGGTATGCCGGAGCATATGGCAACGGTGTTTAAGGGTCTGCCTGAACCCTATGCCAAGCGCACAGTAGAAGGCGACATCGGCATGCGTTACAGCATCCGGGGTATTTTGGAAACTGCGGGTGTATCCCGTATCGCATCCCTTTCCGGACTGACAGAAAGCAGGGTGGAGGCGCTGGTTTCCTACCTTGCGGAGCATACAGATACCGTACCCGGCGACGATCCGGAGATGGAAGCTTTGGATTTTGCCCTGGCATCTATGGCCATCGAGGAAGCGGTGCGCCGTCATGCCGGCACGATCGAGGAGACCTACACCATGATGGGTCAGACCTATGTGCAGGAGGGCAAGAACCTGACAAAGGTACGGCAGATCGTGGTGACCGGCGGCAGCCTGATCCACACGAAGCGGACTGAACAGATTGCTGCTCACGCATTGTATTCTCCGGCGCAACCCACTTCTTTGCGGCCTAAAAAGGCAAACGTGTGGGTGGATAGAACGTATATCATGGCTGCAATGGGACTGCTCAGTGTCCATTACCCCAAAGCGGCTTTACGAATTATGAAAAAGGAGTTAGAATTCCATGGAAATCCAGAATAAGAAACTCTCTGATGACCTGTTTTACAAGGAGCGCGCAGAAGTCCTGACTCAGTGGCCTACCGGCAAGGATGTGGATCTGGAGGAAGCGGTTGCCTACCACAAGGCGATGCCTGAGTACCGCAATTTTGCCAAGAAACTGAGCGATGCCAAGAAAGAGCACAGAACGCTGATCCAGCCCCGTGCAGGTGTGCCGGTGGTGGAGGAACATATTAAGCTTCTGCAGTATCTGGAGAAGTATGGCGAGGCAGACCTGCTGCCCTCTACCATCGACTCCTATACCCGCCAGAATCGCTATGAGGAAGGCGAGCATGGTATTGCTGAGTCTATTCGTCTGGGTCGTGCTATGATGAACGGCTTCCCGGCAGTCAACCATGGCGTTGCCAAGTGCCGTCAGGTGATCGAGAGCGTGAAAGTTCCCGTTCAGGTTCGTCACGGCACACCGGATGCCCGTTTGCTGACTGAAATTACTTATGCCGGCGGCTTTACCTCTTACGAGGGCGGCGGTATTTCCTATAATCTGCCTTACTGCAAGAATGTTCCCATGGAGCGGACCATTCGTGACTGGCAGTATGTGGACAGACTGACCGGTCTGTATCAGGAGATGGGTGTCACCATCAACCGTGAGCCTTACGGCCCGCTTACCGGCACGCTGGTGCCTCCCTGCATTTCCCATGCTGCAGCGATTATCGAAGCGCTGCTGGCAGCTGAGCAGGGCGTTAAGAGCATTACCGTTGGTTACGGTCAGTGCGGCAACCTGCGTCAGGACGTGGCTGCC
>JAZRQK010000064.1:0-1770 GCA_045649665.1 Faecousia sp.
TACCACATTTTTAGCGGTAGTGGCTGTCAGACCGGAGACCTGCTGCAGAAGGCTTGCAGATGCTGTATTCACATCCACACCTACCGCATTAACACAGTCCTCTACAACGCCACCCAGGGCCTCATCCAGCCGTTTCTGGGGACAGTCATGCTGATACTGGCCAACACCGATGGCTTTGGGGTCGATCTTCACCAATTCTGCAAGGGGGTCCTGCAGCCGACGGGCAATGGAAACCGCAGAACGAAGATTAACATCAAATTCCGGGAATTCTTCTGCCGCCAATTTGGATGCAGAATACACGGAAGCGCCCGCTTCATTGACGATCACATAACTCACACCGGGGTGGTCTTTTAACATTTCAACTGTCATTGCCTCGGTTTCCCGGGAGGCCGTGCCGTTACCAATGGCAATATGCTTCACACTATGCTTGCGGATCATTCGTCCCAGGATCTCAATAGCTTCTTCCTTCTTGCGCTGGGAGAAGGTGGGATACACCACATTGGTATCCAGCACCCGGCCTGTGGCATCCACGATCGCCACCTTACAGCCGTTCCGGTATCCGGGATCTAAACCCATTGTTACGAAGCCTTTCACAGGGCGCTGCATCAAAAGTGGCTTCAGGTTCAGCGCAAAATTGGAAATCGCGGATTCCGCTGCCCGGTCAGTTAGGGTGTTTCGCAGTTCCCGTTCTGCACTGGGAGCGATCAACCGGTTATAGGCATCTTCTGCAGCAGCGCGGACAAAGGCGCTCACAACCATCGTGGGTCGCAATGCGTGACGGCAAACCAAAGCCTGTCCTTCCAGGCCAGGAAGGGATACGGAGACCTTCAAAAAGCCCTCCTTCTCACCCCGGTTAATTGCCAGGATCTGGTGATTCATCACCCGGGTCACCACGGAAGAATATTCGTAGTACAGCCGATACACAGAATCTTCCTCAGGATCTGTTGCCCTTACTGCAATAATCGCCTGTTTCTCCATTTTGGTACGCAGAGCCTTGCGAATCTCGGGGTCATCAGAAATCATTTCCGCAATGATGTCAGAAGCACCGGCCAAGGCATCTTCCACAGTCTCTACGCCCTTTTCCAGGTCGATATATTCCACTGCCAGATCTTCCGGGTTCTGTCCATCCTGCTGGTAGATAGCCTCAGCCAGAGGCTGCAGACCCTTTTCTATTGCAATGGTGGCGCGGGTACGGCGCTTTTGCTTATAGGGGCGATACAGATCTTCCACTTCTGCAAGAATCGTGGCTGCATCGATTTGCTGTTTCAGCTCCTCCGTCAGCTTACCTTGGCTTTCAATGGACTCTAAAACCTCGTCCTTTCTCTGACGCAGATTCCGCAGATAATTCAGACGGGTCTCCAAGGTACGCAGAATCGTATCATCCATACTGCCATGAAGCTCTTTCCGGTATCTGGCGATGAAAGGTATGGTGTTCCCCTCATCAAGCAGCTCCACAACATTTTTCACATACGCTTCCTTTTGTCCCAGCTCTAAAGCCAGGGCGGTAATGATTTGTTCCATAGCAAACTCCTTGGAAATAATATACTCACAGTATACCATAGAAAGCAAATTTTTTCCATACTTGATTTGACAATTCTATTGTCAAAATATATAATATTCCTGTAAAGACACCACAATCAGGAGGGAGCATTATGGAAAAGAAAATCATTACCATCAGCCGTGAATTTGGCAGTGGCGGACGCACCATTGGCCGAGAAGTTGCAGCAAAGCTTGGTATCCCTTTCTATGACAAGGAGCTGGTTGAACAAA
>JAZRQK010000065.1:0-6400 GCA_045649665.1 Faecousia sp.
TCTACCGCCTCTATGACCGCATCCATTCTGCGCAAAGCCGGTTACAAGGTGGGTCTTTACACCTCGCCCTATATCTACCGCTTCAACGAACGCATGCAGATCAACGGCGAGCAGATCCCCGACGATGAGCTGGTGGATATAACCGCATGGGTCAAGCCGCTGGCAGATTCCATGGAGGAAAGCCCCACGGAGTTCGAGCTGGTGACCTGTATCGCTTTTGAGTACTTTATGCGGGGTGGCTGCGACATCGTAGTGCTGGAAGTGGGCATGGGCGGCGCTTGGGACTCCACCAACGTCATCGAAGCGCCGGAAGTGGCGGTGATTACCAACATCGGTCTTGACCACACAGATGTGCTGGGCAGCACCGTGGAGGAGATCGCCGAGACGAAAGCTGGCATTTTCAAAGAAGGCAGCAGCGCTGTGATTTATCGGGGCAGTCCCTCGGTGGAGGCTGTGTTTGAACGGGTCTGCGCGCAGAAAAATATCCCTCTGAAAAAGGCGGATTTTGACAGCCTGGTGCTGCGTTCCCACGGTCTGACCGGTCAGGTGTTTGACTGCGGTGACCGCAAAGAACTTTCGCTGCCGCTGCTGGGCGACCACCAGCTGCACAATGCCGCTGTGGTACTGGGCATTGCGGATACTTTGATTGAAAAAGGCTGGAATATCACCGAGGAGCATATCCGGGAGGGTCTGCGTGACGTGTCCTGGCCGGGTCGGTTTGATATTGTGGGTCATGACCCCTTGTTTATCATCGACGGCGGTCACAACCCCCAGTGCATCGAGGCGCTGGTAAAGAATATTGAGGATTATCTGGCAGACCGGAAGGTCATCGCACTGACCGGTGTGCTGGCAGATAAGGACTACGGCGATATGTATAAGCCGGTGATGCCCTTGGTGCAGGAGTTTGTGTGTATCACACCCCCCAACCCCCGGAAGCTGGATGCCGGTCTGCTTGCCCAGTATCTGATGGATGCAGGCACAACCGCTACCGCTTACGAAACCATTGAGCAGGGCGTTATCGCCGCCCGGGAAAAGGCTGGCAAGGACGGCGTTGTGCTGTGCTTTGGCTCGCTGTATTCCATCGGCTCCATCAAGGAAGCACTGGACGAAGTAACAAAATAAAACCGAAAAGGAGAGTATAGTATGCATATTCATCACGAGCATATGGGTCATGGCGACCATAGCCATAGCCACGAGCATACCCATTCCCATGAGCACACCCACAACGGTGTTGCCCACACCCATGAGCATTGCCATGCCCACGAGCATGACCATCAGCATCCCCATGAGCACGACCACCTCCACGGTGAGGGTCATACCCATGACCATAGCCACGAGTGCGGTGACTGCGGCAGCTGCGGCGGCTGCGGCAACCACACCCCCATGGAGGAGCTGCAGGCGCTGATGAAGTATATGGTCGGTCACAACGCTGCCCATGCACGGGAGCTGGCGGAGCTGGCTGCCCAGCTGGAAAAGGCAGGCGAGCGTGCCGCTTACGAGCAGGTCATGGCTGCGGTATCTGACTTTGAAAAGGGCAACATGCGTCTGTCCACTGTGCTGGCAGGCATGAATGCCAAGTAAGGAGCGCCTATGTGTCTTTCCACTGTTTATAAGAACACCATGGAGCCCAGCAGCGTGGTGATGAAAAACGTGATGCAGATCCAGTGCAAGGACGGCTGCGTGATCCTGACGGACCTGATGGACAATACGGTGTCCGTGCCGGGTCAGCTGGTGCAGGCAAACCTTGTGGACGGCTACGTCATCGTCAAAGAGAATTAAAAAGAGCAGGTGTCTTGCGACACCTGCTTTTTTATAATGCACGAGCGGTTTCTATCTAATTGTCAATTCTCCATTTCTGCATTGATTAGGCTTTTGGCGGCGGCGGCCACAATGGGGGTCAGCAGCAGTCCGGGAATCCCCCAAAACCGGTAGCCGGCATATAGGGCGATCAGGGTGGTCAGTGGGTCTAGTCCCAGCTGCTGTCCCATGAACCGGGGCTCTAATACCGTCCGGGTGATGGCGGCGGCGCCGTAGGTACATAGCAGACCGATGGCCTGCAGGCTGTTGCCCTGGAGCAGACACACCACCGCCCATGGCACCAAAATCGTCCCCGTGCCTAAAATGGGAACGGCATCCACCACCGCCACCAGCGCTGCCCATGCCGGGGCATAGGGAATCTGCAAGACCCAAAAGCCTACGGTGACGATGCCCCAAGTCACAGCCGACAGCTTCAGCTGGGCTTTCAGCCAGCCGGTGAGGGCGGTGCGCACCCGGCGCAGCGCCGGCTGCCAGCGAGTTTGATAGCTTTCCGGCAGCCGGGAACGGAACGTATCTTTCAGCTTGGGCAGCCGGGCGGAAATGAGAAAAGCGGCGATCAGCCCCGTGCCGATTCCCAGCACACCGCTGCCCACTTTGCTGATTGTACCGGTGACCATGCCCGGCAGGTGCTGGGTCAGCTGCTGCAGTACCATAGAGCCGTCATCAAATGCATTCAGCACGGTCTTTTGCAGCATGGGGCGCACACCCTCCGGGGCGGCATCGGAAAGACCTACCATCCAATCCTCCAGTACCAATAGTCCCTGCTGGGCGGAATCCGTCAGCGCCGGAATGACCCCTGCCAATGTCCGCAGTTCCCGCACCGCCACAGCGCCCAATATGGACAATAACCCTATCAGTCCCACCAGCGCAGCGGTGACACCGATGCCGGCAGCAGCGCCCCGAGGCAGACGGGCGGATAGGGGTCGCACCAGCGGCTCTGCCGCCACCGCCAGCGCCGCACCCAGTAAAAAGGGCAGCGCCACCGGCAATAAGTATTGGATTCCCAACCACAGACCGGCGATCACAGCGGCAACCGGCAGAATTTTTTTCAAAAGCATAGGTTTCTCCTTTCCGGCGCTTGCATTTTGTTGCGGGATATGATACAATCGTCCACAGCACATAGACATTCTGGGAGGAATTACCATGTTTAACACACCGAAATACTATATTGTTGAGGCATCTGCCTTGCCCGAGGTGTTTTTGCGGGTATCCGAGGCGAATCATTTGCTGCAGACCGGTCAGGTTTCTACCGTCAATGAGGCCGCCAAGCGCACCGGTATCAGCCGCAGCGCATTTTATAAGTACCGGGATGCCGTGCGTCCGTTCCACAACACCATGACCGGCAGAGTGATCACATTCCAGTTCCTGCTGCAGGATCGCCCGGGTCTGTTGTCCTCACTGCTTACTATATTCACGGAGCATAAGGTTAATATCCAGACCATCAATTCCATTATTCCCTCCAACGGCTGCGCCGTGCTGACCATTTCAGCGGAAATCGCCGGTCTTTCCATTCCCGTGGAGGAAATGCTGGGGCAGATCTGCCGTATTCCCGGTATTGTCAAGGGCGAGATCCTCGCCGGCTGAGAGTAATCATTACCCAAACAGGAAAAGAATAAACCCCCGTTGGTAATTTACCAACGGGGGTTTTTGTTATTTTCGAGGTAATAACGAATAAGGATGTTCCCATGTATCCCAATCCGGAAAGCATTCTAAAAAATAGTCGCATTCATCACAGCAACATTCTACATGCGGGTTTGTGCCGTTTCCCGGACAATCCTTACCATGAAAGCTGGGTACGAAAGGGGGATTGGTAAAATCTAATATCATAAGCAAGTGCACCTCCAAGTATAATATATCCGAGTTATCGTACATATTCAAGGGTGTTTTCTCAAATTATACTGTTAATATAGTTTGGAGGTGCGTATTATATGATTCGATATACGCCGTTTTTCCGTACACTGGAGAAAAAAGAAATTACATCTTATTGTTTGATGAAAATGGGGTTTCCCCGGTCAACTTATTATGCTATGAAGCGAGGAGATAATATTTCCTCCCATACAGTTAATCAGTTATGCAGGTTATTGAACTGTACAGTCAGCGATATTATGGAATATATACCCGATGACAAATAAGCAACCCCCCGTTGGTAATTTACCAACGGGGATTTTTGTTTATGGGTTATTTATCGTCTGCGCCGGGAAAGGGGTTTGCACTTTTCCTGAATCAGCAGAAGGTCAGAAATGATGGAATTGGACACCAAAAAACCCTCCGGGGTCAAGTGCCATCTGCCGTCATAGGTCTTGACTGCCAAATGCCGGTCACGGCACTCCATAAGCGCCCGCTCCAAGGGGGCAAAGGGCAGCAGGAACTTTTGCTCGTACTCTCGGGGGTCGATGCCGGAGACCGTGCGCAGCCGCATCATCAGGTATTCGCCTGCCCGTTCCCGCATGGGGATTTCCTGCACCTCGTCAAGGACTTGTCCGCCCTCCCGGATGCCCTGAATATAGCCTTTCAGATCCCGGATCACCTTGAATCGCCGACCGGCAAAGTCGGAGCTTGCGTTGGGGCCGAAACCCAGATATTCGCCGCCGCTCCAGTATTTCAAATTGTGGCGGGACACGTGACCTTTCCGGCAGAAATTGGAAATTTCGTACTGCCGGTAGCCGTGTTTGCGCAGAATTTCGATGGCGGCCAAATACATATCCGCTTGCTCGTCGTCGTTTGCCAGATTGCAGTACTGCTGGTAGTCGTAAAGGGGCGTACCCTCCTCCACCTTCAGGCCGTAGCAGCTGATATGCTCCGGCTGGAGCTTCAGCACGTTTTCCAAAGTGGCTGCCCATGCATCCAGGTCCTGACCCGGCAGACCGTACATCAGATCCAGGGACAGATTCCGGAAGCCTGCCTTGCGGATGCGCTGCACCGCATGGACGGCGTTGGCATAGCTGTGGGGTCTGCCCAGTTTTTTCAGGATCTCGTCGTTGTCGCACTGCACGCCCAGACTCACCCGGTTAAATCCCTCGCTGCGCAGCTTTTTCAGCAGTCGGTCAGACACGGAATCCGGGTTGGCTTCAAAGGTGATCTCTGCGCTGTGGGCAACGTCGAAGCTTTTGCGAATGGTCTGCAAAATTGCGGTCATACCCTCTGCGCCGAAAAAGGTGGGTGTGCCGCCGCCAAAGTAGATGGTGTCCACCAGATAGCCGGGGGCAAGTGCGCCGGCTTCCTTGATGTGGTCGCAGATGGCATAGAGGTAGCCGTCCATCAGCCGGTCGTTCTTGTCGGTGACGGAGTAGAAGTCACAGTACTGGCATTTGCTCCGGCAGAACGGCACATGAATATAGATACCCAAAGGGGTTTTGTTGTTTCTCGTAAAAAAGGCCATAGAAACCTCCAGAGGGGTTTAGTCTTCGTCCAGTTTCAGCACGGCCATAAAGGCTTCGCTGGGAACGGACACCGTGCCGAAGGTACGCATACGCTTTTTGCCCTCTTTCTGCTTTTCCAGCAGCTTCTTTTTACGGGTAATATCGCCGCCGTAGCACTTGGCAAGCACGTCCTTACGCAGCGCCTTGATGGTCTCCCGGGCGATGATCTTGCCGCCGATGGCGGCCTGCACCGGAATCTCAAACTGGGCGCGGGGAATGTTGTCCTTCAGCTTTTCGCAGATCTTTCTTGCCCGGGGGTAAGCGTTGTCTGCAAACAGAATGAAGCTCAATGCGTCCACAATGTCGCCGTTGAGCAGAATGTCCAGCTTCACCAGTCGGCTGGGACGGTAGCCGATGAGCTCATAGTCCAGACTGCCGTAGCCACGGGTACGGGACTTCAGCGCATCGAAAAAGTCGTAAATGATCTCGTTCAGGGGCATATCGTAATGCAGCTCCACACGGTTGGCATCCAGGTACACCATGTCCTTGAACTCGCCGCGACGGGAGGTGGCAAGATCCATCATGTTGCCCACATACTCCTGGGGGGCGATCAGGTTGATCTTGACGAAGGGCTCCTCGGCCTTGGCGATCTCCATGGGGTCGGGATAATCCAGGGGGTTGTCCACCATCAGCACGGTGCCGTCGGTCTTGGTGACCCGGTAGACGACGTTGGGGGCGGTGGTGATCAGGTCGAGGTTGTATTCCCGCTCCAGACGCTCCTGGATGATCTCCATGTGCAGCAGCCCTAAGAAACCGCAGCGGAAACCGAAGCCCAGGGCGATGGAGCTTTCCAGCTCGTAAGCGAAGGACGCGTCGTTCAGCTTCAGCTTTTCCAGAGAGTCGCGCAGGTCCTGATATTTTGGGCCGTCGGCGGGGTAGACGCCGGAGAAGACCATGGGCATGACCTCCCGGTAGCCGGGCAGGGGCTCGGCGGCGGGACGGCCCACCTCGGTGATGGTGTCGCCCACCTGGGTATCGGCAACGGTCTTGATGGAGGCGGTGATGTAGCCGACCTCGCCTGCGCCCAGGGCATCGGCGGGGATCAGGCCACGGGGGCTCATGGTGCCCACTTCCACAACCTTGTACTGGGCACCGGTGGCCATCATGCGGATGTCCATACCGGCACGGACGGTGCCCTGCTTGATACGGGTATAGACGATGAC
>JAZRQK010000066.1:0-14800 GCA_045649665.1 Faecousia sp.
CAGTAGGTCAGGGGTTCGAGTCCCTTCTGGCGTGCCAACTTTTGCAGATAGTAAATTGAATATGGTGGGTGTCGCCAAGAGGCCTAAGGCACCGGATTGTGGTTCCGGTATTCGTGGGTTCGAATCCCATCACCCACCCCATAAAAAAGAGAGTAGCTTATGCTACTCTCTTTTTTATATGGGTCTTTGTGGGCGATGGGATTCGAAGAGAGCGGCCACTCCGCAGGAGGGGCAAAAAAGTGTCCGGTGGACACTTTTTTAGCTCGGGGGAGAATCCATTAACAAATGACGGCAAGTGTAAACTTGTCTCATTTGTTAATCTAGTTTCGCATACCTCCGCAATAGCGGAGGGGTTTTTGCATGGGGTGGGTGATGGGATTCGAAAGGCATACAACAAAAGTCGCCGGTGTATAAGCACCGGCGGCTTCTTGTTTTTTAGCACAGCTTTGCGCCGGCGGGGATGGCGTCGTTTACCATCAAAAGGTTCAGCTTCTCCTCGCCCTTTTCAGTGTGGACGGCGGAGATCAGCATACCGCAGGACTCTCTGCCCATCATTTTCCGGGGCGGCAGATTGGTGATCGCCACCAAAGTCTTGCCGATGAGCTCCTCAGGCTTATAATACTTGGCAATGCCGGAGAGGATCTGACGATCCACACCGGTGCCGTCGTCCAAAGTGAACTGCAGCAGCTTGTCAGACTTCTTTACCGGCTGGCAGTCCTTGACCTTTACTGCACGGAAATCGGACTTACAGAAGGTGTCGAAATCCACCTGCTCCTCAGCGTAAGGCTCGATCTCCAGCGCGGGCAGGGAAGCCTTTGCCTTTTCTGCGTTGAAAGCGTCGATCTGTTCCATTTTCTTTACCGGGTCAAGCCGTGCAAAGAGAATTTCCGGCGCATCCAGCTTGGTGCCGGCTGCGTAAACACCAAAGGAGGTCAGGCTCTCCAGACCGCCGTTTTCTGCCTTGATCTGCTCCAGAATCCGCTTGGAGGTGTCCGGCAGGAAGGGCTCCAGCGCCACGGCTGCCATACGAATGGACTCCAACAGATTGTAAAGAACAGTGCCCAGGCGAGGCTTGTTTGCCTCGTCCTTTGCCAGCGCCCAAGGGGCGGTCTCGTCGATATACTTGTTGGCGCGGCGCAGCAGAGCGAACACCTCATCGATGGCATCTGCCACCTTCAGCTCGTTCATTTTCTGCTCCACCTTGCCGGGCATTGCCAGCGCAACCGCCTTCAGCTCCTCGTCCAGCGCCTCCGGCGCAACGGGCGCTTGCACCACACCGGCGAAGTACTTGTTGTTCATAGCGATGGTACGGTTGACCAGGTTACCCAGCACGTTTGCCAGCTCTGCGTTGACACGCTCGATGATCAGCTCGTAGGTCATAATGCCGTCTGCGGCAAAGGGCATTTCGTGAAGCACGAAGTAACGCACCGCATCCACACCGAACAGCTCTACCAGGTCGTCGGCATAGATCACGTTGCCCAAAGACTTACTCATCTTATCGCCCTTGACCAGCAGCCAGGGGTGACCGAACACCTGCTTGGGCAGCTCCTCGCCCATACTCATCAGGAAAATGGGCCAGTAGATGGTGTGGAAGCGGACGATATCCTTGCCGATCAGGTGCAGGTCGGCAGGCCAGAACTTCTTATACTGCTCGCTGTGGTTGCCGTCGGGATCGTAACCGCAGAAGGTGATATAGTTAGACAGGGCATCCAGCCAAACATAGGTCACGTGCTTATCGTCGAAGTTCACGGGGATACCCCAGGTGAAGCTGGTACGGGATACGCACAGATCCTGCAGACCGGGCTTGAGGAAGTTGTTGATCATCTCGTTTTTCCGGCTCTCCGGCTGGATAAAATCGGGATGGGTTTCGATATGCTCCATCAGCTTGTCGGCATACTTGCTCATCTTAAAGAAGTATGCTTCTTCCTCTGCGTCTACGCACTCTCTGCCGCAGTCGGGGCATTTGCCCTCTGCCAGCTGGCTCTCAGTCCAGAAGCTTTCGCAGGGGGTGCAGTACTTGCCCACATATTTACCCTTGTAGATATCGCCCTTTTCGTACATCCGCTGGAAAATCTTTTGCACCTTGGTCTTGTGCTCCGGATCGGTGGTGCGGACGAAGCGATCGTAAGTGGTGTTCATCAAGCCCCAGATGTCCTTGATCTGACCGGCAACATTATCCACATACTCCTGGGGTGAGATGCCGGCGGCCTCTGCCTTCTGCTGGATTTTCTGACCATGCTCGTCAGTGCCGGTCTGGAAGTACACATCAAAGCCAGCCTGCCGCTTATACCGGGCAATGGCATCGGCGAGTACGATTTCGTAGGTGTTGCCGATGTGGGGCTTTGCAGATGTGTAGGCGATTGCCGTTGTAATATAATAGGGTTTCTTTTCGCTCATAAACATTACCTCCTAAACAGAAAAAATCGTCCCCGGACAAAGCCAAGGACGATAAAAATTACCGTGGTACCACCTTAATTTACACGCAAGCGTGCCTCAAAACGCTTTAACGGGCGCACCCGTGGACACCTACTTATCGATGCCCCGGCTCCAAGACCATGTTCGCCGCCTCCAACGCATCCCATCACACCAACCGGGACTCTCTGACCGCCAAATAAACGGGTACTCTTCTTTTCAAAGCCTTTTCATATTGCCTGCATTATACCCCTAAAGTCGGTGTTTTGTCAAGTCCTACCGCTTCATTTTCGGGTCAAAGGCATCCCGCAGACCGTCGCCCACAAAGTTAAAGCCCAGCACCGACAGCACCAGACACACACCGGCAGGAATCCATACAAACCAGTAGGAGGTCAGCACATGGGGGTTGGATACATCGTTCATAATGTTGCCCCAGGAGGCAAAGGGGAACTTAACACCCAGACCCAAAAAGGATAAGGTGGCTTCTGTGAGAATGGTAGAGCCAAGGCTCATGGTGCAAACCACGATCAGCTGGGGAATCACATTGGGTATCAAATGCCGAAAGATCCGGCGCCCCACGCTGAGTCCAGCGGCCTCCGCCGCCGTCATAAACTCTTGCTCCCGCAGACTTAAGATCTGTCCCCGTACCAGCCGGGCGATACTGGGCCAACCCAAAAAGCCCAGAATCAGCATCAAAAACAGCATTCGCACCTGGGGGTCAACACGCATTCCGTCCATAGCTGCGCCCAGTATGATCAGCAGCGGTGTGGTGGGGATGCAGTAGAACACATCCACCAGCCGCATAATGGCCTCGTCCGTCCAGCCGCCGAAATAGCCGGCGATACCGCCGAACAGCACGCCCAGCAGGGCGGAGATCAGCACCACGATAAACCCGATCACAAGCGAGACCCGTCCGCCATACATCAGCCGGGTGAGCATATCCATGCCGTTTTTATCTGTGCCAAGCAGATGGGATTTGGAGGGCGCAGCGTAAGCGTCCCACACCCGGGTGGCAGTATCCTCCCGGATAGACCAAAGCCGGTTAGCGGCATCATACGCCACGGAGAAGTGCCGTCCGTCCACGGAAAATTCCGCCGCATTTTCCTTGACTGCTTGTTCTGCCGCCATCCGGAAAGCTTGGCTCACTTCGCCGGCGGTGCGGCTGCTGATCACAAATCGGCTGATGCTGACATCGGCGTGCTGACCGTTGGTATACGCTTTCAGCCCGGCATAGACAGTATCAAAATCCGTTTCCGGGGTCACGAAATCTTTGTGGGCGATGCCAACCAGTGTATCCGTCCAAACGGAATAAAAGTCCTGCCCCTCCTGCCGGAGGGTGTAGACCTGACCGCCGTAGGAAAAACTGTCCTTTTTGCCCACTGCCAGCGTCAGCTGCGCCTGCAGCACCGGGTCAATGGTCTGCCCCGGGGCGGCGGTGAAACGAAAGTCGGTGTTTTCCGTAATGGCTGCATATTCCTTGCTTTGCAGTTCGCTGCGATAAAAGACCTGATCCTGCCCGTAGGGCGTCAGCGCCCCGCCTAAAAAGGAGAACAAGAACATGAACCCCAGCACTGCCAGTCCAATTACCGCCAACCGGTTGCGAAAAAATCGCCGAGCGGTCAGCGCACTGGGGGACAGCGCTTTTTCGCCAGCATTTTGTTCCATGGTCGCCTCCTCTTAACCCAGCCGCACCCGGGGGTCTACCAATGCATAGGCGATGTCCGACAGCAAATTACCCAACAGTGTCAGCGCGGCGAGAAACGTAAGATAAAAAATCGAAAAGGGGATATCCCCGGCTACCATCGCCTGATAGGAGGTATAGCCAATGCCGGGAATACCGAACAAGGTTTCCGTCACCAGCGCCCCGGCAAACAAATTTGGCAGGCTGGCGCCTACGATGGTCACCAAGGGGATCAGCGTGTTGCGAAAAGCGTGGCGGTAAATAACCCGTCGTTCCGGTAAGCCTTTTGCCCGGGCGGTGCGGATATAATCGGCGCTCAGCACTTCCAGCATGTTGGTACGGGTGTAGCGCATCAGTGAGCCGACGGATACCACCGTCAGGGTGACGATGGGCAGCACCAGATGGCTTGCCATATCCCAGAATTGCCCCCAGGGGGTTAGGTTTTGAAAATCTCTGCTCACCAAGCCGAATAAGTCAAACCAACCCAGCTTCACTGAGAAAATCAGCTTCAGCAAGGTGGCAAAAAAGAAAGTGGGCAGGGAGATCCCCACCAGCGCCCCGGCGGTGAGCAGATAGTCCCGGCGGCTGTACTGCTTGGTGGCGGCTAAAATACCAAAGGGAATGGCGATCCCCAGCTCCAAAATCAGGGCAATTCCGCCCATGGCAAAGGAAACACCGATGACCTGGGCAAATTTCTGTGTTACCGGCACGGTAAATTTCCAGCTTTGCCCAAAGTTGCCCGTGAGCAGGTTGCCCAGCTGGATAAAATATCCCTGCACTACCGGCACATCCAATCCGTACTGGGCATTGAGTTGGGCAACCCATTCCTCGTAAGGCTTTGCCCCCGGCGCCTGGGAAAGTTGGAGCGCCATAGTCTCCACATAAGAAGCCGGCAAACTGCGCAGCAGCACATAGATGATAAACACCACCAGCAGCAAAATGCCCACGCTGATCCCCAACCGTTTGAGAATATACCGCCCCACGGGTAACACCTCTTTTCTATTTCATTTGCAGGTTTTCGATATCGTTTTCCCAACCCCAAAAAGTGGTAATATCCGGGGTCAAAGTATTAAGGTCAATGCGCTGGGCAGAGAAAATAAACACATTCTGCCGCTGGTACACCGGGATCTCCACCGCCCAGTCTGCAATAATGTCCAGGCAAGCCTTATACAAGGTCTTGCGATAGGTCTGGTCGGTGGACTGCCGCGCCAGAAGAATCAGCTCGTCCAGTTGGTCGTCCTTGAGAAAATAAGCTTTTTCATTAGATCCGCCCTGTGAGTGGTAGACCTGAAACAGATCTGGATCGGCAGTAGCACTCCAAGCCATGGCAAACAGTTCTGCCGTGCCGGCGTTGACGGCGTTGCTGAGTTCTGAGAAATTGGAAAGATCGGTTACGATCAGCCGGAAACCGATCTGCTGCAGCGCTTCCGCAGCTAAGGTCAGCGCCATAAAGGTGGGATGCTCGCCGGTGCCGCCGGCGCCTACAAGCACCTCGTACTCCATCTGCGCCCCTTGGGGTGCGGCAGTGACCCGACCTTGCTCCACGGTGTAGCCGGCCGCCTTAAAATACCCCAGCGCCGCATCCCTGGCAGCAGCATACCGTGCCTCCGGGGTCATGTCATCGGTATAGATGGGCAGTCCATCTGCGTCTACGGAAAAAGCAACCTGATATCCCGGGTCGGTGACCCGGGGCGCTGCCCAGGAGGTGTCGGAAATGGCATAGTTGATCACGTTGGCATAAGCGCCGTAATAGGAATCCACTGCCACATCCCGATAAGCGGCGATGACGGTAGCGATAGCTTTACGCAGGTTTTTGGACGCATCCGACCCCGGCTCGCCGCCTACGCATACATTTTTCGCATTCATGCCCACATAGCCGTAGCCCAGATTTGCCACCATCTGCGCATGAATCACAGCGTCAGATGCGTTGGCATCGGCGATGGCTTTGGCAGTTTCTGTGGAGTAGGAGGGGTCGGTAATATCGATAGTACCGGCCACAATGCCGGAAACTTTGTCCGCCTCCTGCCCCTCTCGGAATTGGATATACCGGGTCTTGGGAGCGCCTTTCCAATACCGGCTGTTTGCCTCCAAAGTTACCGTGCCGCCGGTGTAGCTGACGAACTGATAAGGGCCGCCGCCCATGGGCGCAGTGGTGACAGAGCGAACATCAGACAGATCGCCCTTGGTAAAGCCGAACATATTGTCCTCGTAGTCGTACAGCGCTTCGTCGCCGTAGTAATGCATGGGTACGATGGCGGTGACGAAGTTATAGATCGCCGTTGCAGACACTTCCGTCAGCACGATCCGCAGGCTGTTGTCGCCGGTTTTCTGAATACCGGAGATATTGGGAGCGGAATTGCCGGTCTGCACACCTGCGGAGTAGTCTCCGGCGTGGCTGCCCAAGGCTTGCTCCAGCGCATCGGCAAAGGAAATATCCGCCGCTTCGCTTTCCAGACCCTCCGCAGAAAGATCAAAGCCGTGCTTTTCGATCAGGCTGGCAAAAAACTTGGCAGGATTTTCCCCGTCACGCTGCATGCTCCGGGTAAATTCCTCGCCGGCCGCCCAAAATGCCGCCCAAAAGGTGTCATACTGCTGCCGGGTGTAGTAGGGGTTTTCCTGATAACCCTCCGCGCCATCTGCCAAAATCAGCTGCGCCCGGGTCTGGATGCCGCTGCGATAAGCCTCCAGCCCCTGAATGGGCAGGGAATACAGCGTCATCGTGCCGTCGTAGGTGGGATCTAACGGCACATACAGAGAAAAAATCACGTCGTCAATATCCAGCGGTGTGCCGTCAGAGAATGTTATACCCTCCCGCAGGGTAAAATCATAGTATACCGTGCCGTCGGGATTTTCTGTGATCACACAGTTTGCGATGCCGGTATAGGTATAGTCCGTGCCGTTATAGGGGCGGACTTCCCCCTCGATGCCCCGCAGAACCACAGAACCCTCCCGGTCAGTGCCTAAAAGATTCAGATGCACCAGCGCCAGCACATCGTTTTCGTAGGCGTTGGTATAGAAAAAAGGAGAGAATTTCCCGTCAAACTGGCTTGTGCCGATAACCAGGGTGTCGGATTGTTCGTTTCCACCGGTGGGGGTGGGAGTCTTATTTCCGCAGCCGGCCAGCAGACTGAATACCAGCAGTATGGGAATGATTATTTTTCGTTTCATAGCGCAACCTCCTGAAAGTCTAACTATATATTGGACATTCCTGTTTTGTTTTATCCATTTTCCTCGGTTGCAAAGAAAAATAACAAATGGTATAATATAGAAAATCTATTGGAGGTATCATTATGAAAACCATCCAGTTTCCTTACGGAAAGACCACCATGTCCTGCAGCTTTGACGAAAAGAGCCTGACCGGTGTACTCACATCCTCAATTGAGGAGTATGTTCCCACAGCCGACCCGGTAACGCTGGTACAGCAGGCGCTGGCGAACCCGGTGAACTCTGCGCCTCTTTCTCAGCTTGCAAAGGGCAAGCAAAATATTACCATTATCGCCAGCGACCACACCCGTCCCGTGCCCAGCAAAGTGATTATGCCGGCGATGCTGGCAGAGATTCGCAAGGGCAACCCCAATGCGAATATTACCATTCTGATCGCTACCGGCTGTCACCGTGGCACCACCAAGGATGAGTTGGTCGCTAAATTCGGCCCGGAGATCGTAGAAAACGAAAATATTTACATACACGATTGCGACGAGACGGATATGCTGACGGAGCTGGGCACACTGCCCTCCGGCGGCGCATGCCAGATCAACAAGATCGCTGTGAATGCGGATTTGCTGGTGTCAGAAGGCTTCATTGAGCCCCACTTGTTTGCCGGCTTCTCCGGCGGCAGAAAAAGTGTCCTGCCCGGTGTTGCGGGCAGAACCACCGTGCTTGCCAACCACTGCTCTGAATTTATCGCCCATCCCTGCGCCCGTACCGGAATTTTGGAAAATAATCCCATCCACGCAGATATGCTGTGGGCGGCAAAGGCGGCAAAGCTTTGCTTCATCGTTAATGTGGTGCTGAACAGCAAAAAGGAAGTGATTTACGCCACTGCCGGCGAGCTGGAGTCTGCCCATAAAAAGGGTACGGACTTCTTGTCACAGCTGTGTGCAGTCAAAGCCGTGCCGGCGGATATTGCCATTTCCACAAACGGCGGCTATCCCTTGGATCAGAATGTGTATCAGGCGGTCAAGGGTATGACAGCGGCGGAGGCGGCGGTCAGAGAGGGCGGCGTCATTATCATGTTGGCGGCATCTGCAGACGGTACCGGTGGCGACCATTTCTACCATCAGCTTGCCGACGAGCCGGATATTCGCAAAACCATGGCGCTGTTTATGAGCCGAGACCGGAATGCAACTGCTTCCGACCAGTGGCAGTCCCAGATCCTGCTGCGGATCCTAATGCGTGCCCAGGTGATCTATGTGTCGGAGCTGCCCGACGAAATGGTGCAGAAAATGCATATGCGCCCGGCGCACTCTCTGGAGGAGGCCATGGAACTTGCCAAGCAGCTGCTGGGCAACAATAACCCCACCGTCAATGCCATTCCCGACGGCATCGCCGTTATGGTCAAAGCGTAAAAAGTCCCCAAGAGCGTTTGCGGAACGCTCTTGGGGCTTTTCTTATTTCTGATATTTAGCGGCGATTTCTGCCACGCACTGTTTTGCCAATGTGATCTGCTGTTGGGATATTTCCTCATCCAGAGCGGAGAAGGAGTTGCCGCCAACGCTGTTTCCCGTCAGGATCTGATACCATGTTAGACCCAGCGCATATCTGCCCAGACCCAGGCTGGCATGGAAGGTGTCCCGATGGACCTTCTCAACACCGTGGTCAAGCAAGCACTGAAACACCTCGCCGGCAGGGATCAGGAAGTCTGCCTTAATGGCTTTGGCAGCCTTTTTTGTGGCGGCGACGATATTTTTCAGCATCTCCTCCCGGCTGCTGTAGCCGGTATCCGCCAAACGCTGGCTGCCCTGCTCGTATGCCCAAGTCTGGTGGAAAGCGATTTTTGCTTTGGGTGCGCAGGTGCGGATATAGGCTACCAGTTCGTTCAGATACGGCTGATAGCTATCATAATCGCCGGAAGCGCTGCTCAGCTGCTGTACGGTGATGATATCCCATTCCCGGTTCAGCAGCGCCTCCTCCAGCGATACTTTGAAACGGGTATTGCTGCCGTTCATTTCCAGCTCGTATTCCGCTGCGCCGGAGAGCATGTTCCGGTAATGATGCGCCAGAGAGCAGCCGCCGATATACAAGTTAAAGCTCTGCAGATTCACACCCTCCGCCTTGGCGATGCGGCTTAAATACCGCTGGGCATCTTGAGAAAAACTATTGCCGATTGATAAGATATACATACCGCACCCCTCTTTGCGTTACTCGCCGACCGCCTTGTTGGTCGGTGTGGTATAGTATAGCACATATAACTGAAAAAGTAAACCGCCACCAGTTACGGTGGCGGCATGATGGTCAGCTGTCCGTTTCGGAGGACTCCTTGCGTTGTTGCAAAATCTCAACAATCATGGGGACAGCATGGGCATATTGCTGCCAGCCGTTATTGGAAACACAATTTTGTAAAAACTTTTTCAGCGCCTGCGTTGACTGTCGTTCCAAATAAGCTCGCATTGAATGTTCCACCGCCGCACCCCTTTATGTTTCGGTATGGGGATTATATCCCCTTAATAAATAAGATTATAACCCCCATAATAAAATCTGTCAATATGGGGGTGTTTTTATGATCCGATTCGATAAATTATGGAAAACAATGGAACAAAAGCAGGTATCTACCTATCAGCTTCGGGAGCAGTGCGGCATTGACAGTAAGACCATTCGCCGGCTGAAAGCCAACGAAAATATGGAAACTAAGACACTGAACAAATTATGCGCTGCTTTGGATTGCAAGCTGGAGGACATCGCAGAGTATATCGCAGAGTAATGTAGCAAAAACCGCCACCGGTTACGGTGGGGGTTTTGTAATTCATAGCAGCAGGCGGAACACCTGATAGGCAGTGGCGCTGAGGTTGTGATATGCGTTGTCCGCATCCAGCGCCTCGTCCAAAGTGGTCACTGTCCGCAGAATGGGGAAATACGCATCGATGCCATGCTGGTTGCAGACCTCGGCATCGGCGGTGACGCAGCCGGAAAAAGCGATAACTTTTTTGCCGTACTGCTTTGCCAGCTTGGCAACACCGATGGGCGCTTTGCCCATAACCGTTTGGGAATCCAGTCGGCCCTCGCCGGTGACCACGATGTCTGCGGTCTTGATATCCTCGGCGATGCGGATTTCCTCCAAAACAATTTGGATACCGGAGCGCAAAACGGCATTGGTAAATGCCAAAAATGCAAAGCCCAAGCCGCCGGCAGCACCTGCACCGGGGAAGTCCTTGTCCGCTTTATCTGCCACAGACTTGGCAAGCTGGGCGAAGTTTGCAAGCCAGCTGTCCATATTTGCGATCATTTCGGCAGTTGCGCCCTTTTGCGGGCCGAACACGGCGCTGCAGCCGGTTTCGCCGCACAGCGGGTTGGTCACATCGCAGGCAACCTGAAAGCTACATTCCTTCAGTTCCGGCAGGACACTATCGGCTTTGATTTGGCGCAGATCTTTCAGACCCTTTGCGCCCAAAGCTATGGGGTCGCCGTTTTTGTCCAAAAATTCATAGCCCAATGCCGCCAGCATACCCGTGCCGCCGTCGTTGGTGGCGCTGCCGCCGATACCCACGATAAATCGCCGGCACCCCCGTTTGACAGCGTCCCGGATCAGCTCGCCTACGCCGTAGGTGGTGGTTTCCAACGGATTTCTCTGTTCTGCGGAAATCAGTGTAATGCCCGATGCCGCTGCCATTTCAATGACTGCGGTATGGCTGTCTTTCAAAATGCAGTACTGGGCGCTTACCGGCTGCAGCAGAGGTCCGTTTACTGTTATTTCCACCATTTCGCCGTTCAGACCGGCGGCCAGTGCGGCAACTGTACCCTCACCGCCGTCGGCAAGGGGTTTGATAGCAACTTCTGCGGCATCGTCCAGCCGCAAAATTGCTTCCTTAACTGCCTGACCTGCCTGCAGAGAGGTCAGACTGCCCTTAAAGGAGTCGATGGCAACTACGATTTTCATATTGATCACCTCGTGTATGATTTGCTAAATTTCTCTGACAGAAACCGGTTCGCCCGGTGGGGTCTGCCAAGTGTTCAGGTCTTTTTCCATCCATACCGTGCCGTGCCACTGCCCCAGCTTAAAGCCGCAATCCGGCATAGTGGCGGTGTGGCGATAACCCACTGCCCGGTGAAAGGCGATGGACTTTTCGTTGGCAGTGGTAATGATGGCGTAGACCTTACGATAGCCTTGCGCCTGCAAACGCTGCTCCAAAGCAGCATATAACTGCTTGCCGATGCCCCTGCCCTGTGCCTGAGGTCGCAGATAAACGGATGCCTCCGCACACCACTGATAGGCAGCGCGTTCAAAGGGCAAACTGCCGTAGGCATAGCCCAAAATCAAGCCGTCCTCCTCCCAGACCAGCCAGGGGAATTGGGCGGTGATCCCCAAAAACCGCTGGGTAAAAGAAGTCAGGCTGGGAACATCATATTCAAAGCTGATGGCGGTGTTTTCCACATAGGGTGCGTAGATCTCCAAGATCTGCGGCACATCCTGCACCGTTGCCTGCCGAATGGACATAGCGCTTCCTCCTTATTTTTGGAAGTCCTCTAAATAGACCTGCACGGAGCGGGTCATTTCCCGGGAGAAGTCGGAGTTGTATTTCCGGTTGCAGAACGCCCGGATCCACTCACTGAAATCCCGGACGCCGGCGTTTGCAGACAGCATCTGCTGCAGCTGCGCTTTGTCCATATCCCGGTAGCTGTTTTCGTGCACAATATATTGCATTTCTGCCCGGGGCGGCTTGGGTCGTTCCAGCTGCTGGGCGGTGGGATAACCGAACACCAGCATGGCCGCCGGGAAAACATAGGACGGCAGTGACAAAAGCTGCCGCTGCTGCTCTGCATTTTCCATAATATCGCCTATGTAGCAAGAACCAAGACCCAAACTGTGCGCTGCTACCACCGCATTTTGCGCAGCGATATTGGTATCGCTGACTGCCAGCAGCAGATCGCCTACACCAGGCGTTCTTGGGTCGCAGTCGAACTGCGCAAATGCGTGATACCACTTGCGGCAGTCGGCGCAAAACACCAAAACCAGCGGCGCAGTGGCGATAAAGGGCTGATGGTCGCAGCTCTCTGCCAAAGCGGCCTTTAATTGGGGGTCGGTCACGTTGATAATGGTGTAAAGCTGCTGATTACCGGCGGTGGGCGCATTGACCGCCGCCTCTAAAATGGCATCTACCGCTGCTGCCGGAATGGGCGCATCGGTAAACACCCGGACAGACTTCCGTTCCTTTAACTGCTTGATAACCGGGTTCATAGCGTTGTTTCCTCCCAGTTATTAGCGGTCACGGCGATATGCCTGCTTGATTCTACGCAGCCATACCAGCACGGCTTCTGCTTCCTGCAGGTCGGTGGTCAGTCGCTGGGCGTTTCTGGGGATGCCGGTTTCTCTGTCCCAAGCCTCGGTGTAACACACATGACACCAGAAATTTCTGTCCTCCCGCATTTGATCCAGCGCACGATATTCTGCGTTGGTAAAGACGGTGATATTTTGTTGTTTTTCAATCTGCCGAATCTCCCGTACAACGCCGCCGATGGAGTCTTTTTCAATTTGGGCAATGGCCTTGCAGAACGGCTCGTCTGACAGATTGGCGTAAAGACCCTCCAGGTCGTACTCGATCCATTGATATTGTTCGATCAGAATGCTATGTTTGATTCGGTACTGTTCCAGTGTCATATCAACACCTCCAATCTTATCATACCATTTATTTCTACCGGGTGCAACAAAAAAACCCCGGATCCCTCCGGGAGTTTTATGGTTAGTTACGAACCTGCGCTGCTATCACCAAAAGAGGGAAATCGGCAATTAAAATTGACCAACTATCCCTGTTAGATAGAAGTTGGCATTTTGCTTAACGGCATTGCAACGCCCTGGCGTGAGCGCCGTAACAGCACAACCGTGATAAAAACAGCAGCATGGAATACAACGCATACCAAAACAGACCACCATTTTTCAAAGGAACAAGCCACCGTTATTGGCAGGTCTAAAACACAAAAAACCAACAGCCCCACAGAGGCGACACCTGCACCGGTTTGATTGATTGCCAGCAGCACAAAAAATACCCAGTATGCCAGAAAAGCCAGGCTTACTACCGTCAGCACGACAAATGCGATTGTGTCACCGGCTGAAAACATTGCGGCAATCATCAACCCGAAGGCGGACATAAATCCCGTAGAGTAAAAAAGCGCTTTTCCAAAGTCCAATATACCGAGCTCCTGCATTAGAATACAGGCAATCACGCTGATGCCTTTCCAGAACAGGAGAATGCAACTTGCCAAGTGCAAAGGTTTATTTCGAAAAAGAGGATTCATGGGTGCAACACCTCCTTGGTGCTATTATAATTCTCACTACATATATGTGTCAACAAAAACTCCTCCCGAGAAATCGGGAGGATTTTGTTAGTTTAATTAGCCCTTAATGGCAGCCTGTGGTGCTATCCGCAAAAGAGGGAAAGCAAAATCATTTGATAAGAAAACCTTTTCTTTCCTTAGGAGTATAACCGCCACAGGTGCCCGTCTGTGTCTTTACTGTCCAATCACAATTCTTTTGATGAATGCAATTTAAGCAACGTCTACGCGCCGCTTCTTTTGCCTTTTCAGCTTCCGATTTGCTTGCTCCACCTTTTGCTTTAAAGTACGCTTTTGCGCTCTCCTCATTCTTAATATACTCATAAGGCTCTACAAAATAATTCAGAGAGATTCTGTCATTGTGCGCAGGGCTAAAAGGCGTAAGAGTATTTTCTATAAACTCACAACCTCTACGAATATAATGCCCTTCGTCGGCAACAACTATTGCGTTAAGAAAGGGAGCGACTGCCTCAGTGTACTCCTGGGAGTTTTTATCCCACTCTTTATCGGCCACACTTTCTTTGAAAAGGTTTAACCATTCACTTTGAGAATAGCCGTTATCGTAATCATTGTCCATATAGAATGTACATCTTGCATACTTGGAAGACATATCTTTTTTTAGTACACTTTCAACTTTTCCTGCAATGCTCTTTCTTTGGAGCAACTTGTCTTTAATAAAAATTGTGTATATAAACCACAGAATCGCTGCTCCAAACACTATACCCATAATTTTTAATTCTGTCATAATTAAGTTCTCCCTTTCCTTTTAAGACCATATATCCCAAATCGGGATATTTATAATATACCATTATGGGATAATAAAAGTCAAGAGGAAGGGGTGTTTTTATGCGGCTAAAAGAATTGCGAAAGAAAAAAGGCATATCTCAATTAAGACTGGCAACAGAATTGAATACAACGCAAAACACAATTAGCCGCTATGAAACTGGTGAACGAGAGCCTGGAATTGACGAATTGATTAAAATAGCAGAATATTTTAATGTTTCTGTTGACTATCTTATCGGTCGCACAGATAACCCTAAAATGAATAGATAATATAAAAAATCGCCACCCATTTTGGGTGGCGATTTTGTCGATATGCCTGCCAAAGACGGGGGACGGTTCTGTGTCTTACGTTCCTTTAAAACAGTTCCAACAGGGGGGGTTTTATTGCATTTTTAGTTGTGGTATATTGTTTGTGGAAGGAGGTGATGATATGAAAAAGTA